>CAYNHL010000023.1:0-36423 GCA_964397015.1 uncultured Desulfobacterales bacterium
CCCTGAAACTAGCGCGTCTACCAATTCCGCCACTTCGGCATGATACCAGTAAAGCAAACCCAAAAAAAAATTTTAAAGTTTGCTTAAAAACAACAATTACGCTATATATTCTTGTTTGTTGACTTTGTCAAGTTGAATGTGTGAAAAAGTAAAGGTTGTTCATGGAACTTGTTGAATCTATAGACCAGATAGCCTCACCTTATAAAAATGCCGTGGTCACCATCGGCAATTTTGACGGCGTGCACAAAGGTCACCAGGCCCTGCTGCGCCAGGTGATCCAGAAAGCTCGTGATATAAACGGCACGTCCGTGGCTATAACGTTTGAACCCCATCCCCTGAGGGCTTTAGGCATCTCGCTGCCCCCCCTTATCACCCGGCGGGACCAGAAAATAGAGCTGCTCGCCAGCACCGGGGTTGACAAAATTCTCTGCCTGCCGTTTACTACCGAATTTGCTGCAATACCGGCAAAAGCCTTTGTCAAGGACCTGCTGTTTGACACCATCGGCATGAAAGCCATTATAACCGGCGCTGATTACACATTCGGCCGGAACCGGTCCGGGAATGTGGCGCTGCTTGAATCCATGGGAAAGACACTGGGGTTTGAGACCATTGTCCTGGACTGGATAACCGACAGGACAAAAGGACATGGCAGGATAAGCTCCACGCTTATCCGGGACATTGTAATGGAAGGCCGGGTTGAAGAGGCAAAAGCTTATCTCGGGCGGCATTACCAGATCCGGGGAAAAGTGATCAAAGGCAGGCAGCGCGGTGGAAGCCAGTTAGGATTCCCCACTGCCAACATCAAACTCCACGATGAATTATGTCCCAAGATGGGAGTGTATGCCGTGACCGTGGAGACTGAAAAAGGCAATTTCAAAGGAGTGGCCAATATCGGCTTCAGTCCTACTTTTGATGATCATCTGTTTACAATTGAAGTCCATATGTTTGATTTTTCATATAATATCTACAACACCCGTATCAGGGTAAACATGATTGCCAGACTGCGGGATGAAAAGCGCTTTTCCAGCATAACGGAACTGTCCGACCAGATCAGGCAGGATATTGAAAAGGCAAAGGAAATATTAAACCATCATGAGCATACTGACCATATTGACCTACCCTGAAAAATCGCTGTTAAAGCCTTCTATAGAGGTTGAAACAATTGATGATGAAATAAGAACCCTGATTGCCGACATGGGAGAAACCATGTTCGACGCACCGGGAGTTGGCCTCGCAGCTCCTCAGGTCGGAGTCAACAAGCGGATCATTGTCTATGACACACGTGCAGCGGACACCGACGACGACGGCAGTACAGAAGAATTCACGGCCCTGGTAAACCCGGTGATCACCGAAGCGTCGGGCAGCATTGTCTCTGAAAACGAAGCCTGTTTAAGCGTGCCGGACTACAGCGCCAACGTCAAGAGATATGAAGATGTCACCGTCAGCGCCATGGACATGGAGGGCAACCCGGTCAGGTTTTCGGCAAGCGGAGTACTGGCCGTTATCATGCAGCATGAAATAGATCACCTGGACGGTATTTTATATATCGACAGGATATCAGCCCTAAAGCGGGCCATGTACAAGAAAAAAACAATGAAAAAAAAGGATGCCCAGTGACAAAACACTCGGTTATCTTCATGGGGACTCCTCATTTTGCAGTCCCTGCGCTCAAACAGCTTGCCCTGCACCCGGATTTTGAGGTTCCCCTGGTGCTTACCCAGCCGGACCGGCCCAGTGGAAGAGGGAAAAAACTGGCTCCTCCGCCTGTGAAAACCGAGGCGCTGGCCCTTGGGCTCAACATACTTCAGCCGGATGATATCAACACGAACGAAATGCGAGAAACTTTGTGCAACCTTGCCCCTGACTTCTTTGTGGTGGTTGCTTTCGGACAGATTCTATCTTCTGAAATCCTTTCCGTGCCAGTTATTTATCCGGTCAATATCCATGCTTCCCTTTTGCCGAAATACAGGGGGGCATCCCCGATCCAGACCGCAATTTTGAACATGGACAAGGAAACCGGGGTCACCACCATGATAATGGAAAAAGGACTGGATTCAGGTGACCTGCTCATGTCGTCAAGGACCTTGATTGGAGATGAGGATACAGCACAGGACCTCCACGACAGGCTTGCCTGCATAGGTGCGGAGCTGGTGATCGACACCCTCAAAGGGGTGGTCCAAGATGAAATCCGGCCGGTTCCCCAGGATCATTCAAAGGCGACCTATACAAGGTTGCTGAAAAAAAAAGACGGCAAGATCAACTGGGACCAGCCAAGCTGCTGTATCAGGGCGCACATCAACGCCATGACACCCTGGCCAGGAGCTTTTTCTTTTTTGAACGGGCAGCGCATGAAAATATTTTCCATAAAAATCACTGACACCGATTCGACCCATCCTCCGGGAACGGTTTTTTTATGCGACGAACATGGTATTCACGTGGCCACCCAGGATAAAAACATCCTGATCCTTGAACTCATGGGAGCGTCCGGAAAAAGGCTTTCAGCCGATGCCTACCTCAAGGGAAACAAAATCGAAAAAGAATGCGTGTTTTACCTCTAAATGAAAAATGATGCCCGTAATACAGCGCTTGCCATCCTTGTCAGGATCGAAAAAACAAACCGGACACTCGACTGGTGCATCGAGCGGTTTGAAGACCGGCTTTCAGCCCTGGACCCCCGGGACCGGAATCTTTGCAACGCCCTGGTTTACGGCACATTGAGACACAGGGGGGCCATTGACTGGATCATTTCAGGATGCTCGGACAGAAAACTTGACCGGATGGACCCATTTGCCCGGAATGCCGTCCGGATGGCTCTTTTCCAGATTATCTACATGGATAAAATCCCCATGTCCGCTGCAGTCAATACAGCGGTTGACATGGCCAGGGACAGTGCCGGCCCGAAAGCCGGCGGATTTGTCAATGCGGTACTGAGAGCTGCCTGCAGAACTTATCAGTCACCTTCATTTCCATCCCGGGACAAGGACCCTGCCCTGTTTTTGTCCGTAACCGGATCAATACCCCTTTGGCTGGCTCAAAGATGGATCGACCGGCATTCTTTCAATCAGGCAAAAACCCTGTGTGATTCCATTAACGAGATTCCCTGGATCACGGTTCGGACCAACACCCTTAAAACCACCCGCAGCAACCTTTCGGCAATCTTGTCTCCCCTTGTAACCCATATCCGGCCAGCCGGGTTCTCCGATACCGGCCTGTACTGCACGGGACCGAAACAACCCATTCACACCATGGATCCGTTCATTGACGGGTGGTTCCAGATACAGGACGAAGCCGCCCAGCTGGTAACCTGCATGCTGGATACCAAACCCGGTGACAGGGTCCTGGATGCATGCGCCGGCTTGGGGGGTAAAACCGGACACATGGCCGGCCTGATGCAGAACAAGGGACAGATTCTGGCTCTTGATACAGATGAAAACCGCCTTTCCAGGCTGACCGATGCCATGTCCCGGATGGGCGTGGATATCGTGGAAACGGTTGCCGCCGACCTGATGACCAGCAGCATCGACACACTTGACGGTTATTTTGACCGGATACTGCTGGATGCGCCCTGTTCAGGGCTTGGTGTAATCAGGCGGCACCCCGACGCCCGGTGGAACCGGAAGGAAAAAGATATCTTCCGTATGGCGGCCCTGCAGAAGAAAATGCTTTTCCATGCATCCAACATGGTCAAACCCGGTGGTTACCTTTTATATACGGTCTGCTCCTGTGAACCTGAGGAAACCGAAAAAGTGATAATTCCATTTATCAACAAACGTACTGACTTTATCATAAGCCATGATTTTCGAGAACAGTCCCGCAGCGGGATAAACCCCTTTGTTTCTGAAACAGGCTTTTTCTGCACCTACCCTGAACCTGGAGGAATGGACGGTTTTTTTGCGGCACTGCTCAAAAGAAAACCCCGCAAGTGATATTTATTTAGGTATTGATTCCTGGACAAAATCACTTTAAAGTGTTTTTTTTTCAAAACCGATGAAGATGAAAAAGATGCCCCGGATGCACAACGGCATCCGGACCTGAACCAAGGAGAACAAAATATGGGAATTATAGCCCCTTCAATACTTTCAGCTGATTTCACAAAGCTCGGGCAGGAGCTTAAGCACGTGGAAGAGGCAGGCGCTGACTGGATTCATATCGATGTGATGGATGGTCAGTTTGTACCCAATATCACCTATGGCCCCATCATTGTGGAGGCCTGCAAAAAAAGCTGTGCACTGCCCCTCGATGTCCACCTGATGATCCAGACTCCTGAACGGATCATCCCGGATTTTATAGCGGCCGGCGCCGATCTTATATCTGTCCATGCCGAAGCCGTTCCCCATCTGCACCGCACCATTCAGATGATCCAGGACAAAGGGGTGAAAGCGGGAGTCGCCCTGAATCCGGCCACCCCGACCAGCTTTGTTGAATGGGTCATCCAGGACATTGATTTTGTCCTGGTCATGAGCGTCAACCCGGGATTCGGCGGTCAGGCATTCATCCCGTCCTGTATCGAAAAAATACGCCGTCTTGCCGAAATGATAAAACAAAATGGCTCCCATGCCATCATCCAGGTGGACGGAGGAGTGAATGCCAATACCATTGCACGCGTATCAGCCGCAGGGGCAGAATCTTTTGTGGCCGGATCCGCCATTTTCAATACACCGGATTACCGGCAGACTATTGCGGAGCTTAAAAAGAACATCCAGCCCGCGTTTGAAGCGTAAAGAAAAAATACAATGAACCGACTGATCATAACCGTTCTAGGCAAGGACAGGCCAGGTATAATCGCCCTGGTTACCAACCATCTATTCAAACTGGACTGCAATCTTGAAAATGTAAACCAGATGATCATGCAGCAGCAGTTTGCAGGTTTTTTCATAGTGGCACCACCGCAGAAACTCACACCTGATAAATTGCAGGCCCGGCTGGATGAACATATCAGGGGTTCGGGCCTCATCGTGCATGTAAACAGGCTTGCCGAGAACCCGGCTGCAAACCTGCCAACAGCAGGCGAAATCTTCATGGTAACCACCATCGGGCCTGATCAAAAAGGCCTTGTGGCGCGCTTTTCAAAAATCATGGCAGATCATGATGCCAACATCGTCAACCTCAAGGCCGTGTTCAAGGGCGGGGATGATCCATTCTCCAATATCATGAATTACCAGGTGGATGTAGGCAATACAAAGGATCCGGCGGCATTGTTCGATGCATTGCGCTGTGCCGGAAAGGAACTGGAACTGGATGTCAGGATCCAGCACAAGAATATTTTCAATGTAACCAATAAAATCTGAAAATCAGGACTCCCCATGCTGGAAGATCATGAAATACTTGCCACCATCGAGATGGTGAAAAATGAAAACCTGGATGTCAGGGCTGTCACACTCGGTGTCAACCTGTTTGACTGCATAAGCGCTGACCTTGAAAAATTTAAATCCAATATCCGGAAAAAAATCATCCGCCATGCAGGCCGGCTTGTCAAAACCTGTAACCAGGTCGGGGAAAAATACGGCATAGAGGTGGTCAACAAACGCATTTCCACCAGCCCCATCGCCTTGGTCTGCGGCTGTTTCACCCCTGATCAGCTGGTGGAAGTAGCTATTGAACTCAATGATATCGCAAGGGAGGTTGACATCGATTTTATCGGTGGGTTTTCCGCCCTGGTCGAAAAGGGAATCGCAACCGGAGACGATGCACTTATAGAGGCACTGCCCGGGGCCCTTGCAGCTACCCAGCGGGTATGCGCATCCGTGAACGTGGCCACCACGGTAGCAGGAATCAACATGGATGCTGTCTTGAAGATGGCTGAAACCATTAAAAAGACAGCCCGGCTTACTGCAGAAGATGACGGGCTCGGATGTGCCAAGCTATGCGTTTTTTCAAACATTCCCCAGGACATGCCCTTCATGGCCGGGGCCATGCTAGGTCCAGGGGTCGGTGATGCGGTAATCAATGTCGGTGTGTCCGGACCCGGAGTGGTAAAAATGGCCATTGAACGTCACCTCGAGCGGGGAAACGGCCACAGAACACTGGGGAGCATTGCTGAAATCATCAAAAATACGGCCTGCAGGGTGACAAGAGCGGGCGAGCTCATAGGACGGGAAGTAGCCTCAACCTTAGGTATACGTTTCGGCGTGGTGGATCTGTCCCTGGCACCGACCCCGACAGTGGGAGACTCGATTGGTGAAATTTTTCAGGCCCTGGGCCTGACCCGTATCGGTGTTCCCGGTTCGACAGCCGCCCTGGCCATGCTGAACGATGCGGTCAAAAAAGGCGGCGCCTTTGCAAGTTCTCATGTCGGCGGCCTTTCCGGAGCTTTTATACCGGTGTCCGAAGATTTGAACATTGCAGAGGCTGTGGAACAAGGTTACCTGACAATTGAAAAGCTGGAAGCCATGACCTGTGTCTGCTCCGTGGGCCTGGACATGGTGCCGGTACCAGGGGATATTTCAGTTCAATGCCTGGCAGGCATCATAGCAGATGAAATGGCCATAGGCATGATCAACAGCAAAACCACTGCCACCCGCATCATCCCGGTCCCCGGGAAACAGGCCGGTGACACTGTCCACTTCGGCGGCCTGCTGGGCGCGGCCACTGTCATGAAGGTTCCCCATCATACCCTCGAGGACCGGTTTGTGACTTTCGGCGGCCGTATCCCCGCACCCATACACAGCCTGAAGAATTGACATGACTGCCTGCACCAATTCAAACCGTTTGTCTGCCGGCAGCTCGGATGTCAATTACAAGGTTGTTTTCCTGCTGACACTGGCCCATTTTTCAGGGGATTTTTATTCATCATTCACGACCCCGCTGCTGCCTGTTTTTGTGGACAAGCTGGGCCTCACCCTGACTCAGGTCGGAATTCTGACCGGTTCGGTACGCCTGCTGGCCTTTATTGTCCAGCCGCTGACCGGGTATTTTGCCGACCAGTACGAAACCAGGCTCTTTATTCTTGCAGGCCTGTTTTTTGCGATTTTCTTCATCCCCCTTTCCGGGATTGCGCCCTCGTTTTCAATACTGCTGATCTGTCTTTGCATCGGTTCCATCGGATCTTCCATGTTTCATCCATCCACTACGGGCATGATTCCGCTTTACAGCGGCAACAGAACCGGACTCTGCTTTTCCATCTACAACACCGGCGGAACCTTTGCCTTCAGCGTCGGACCGATTTTCATCGCCTGGTATGTAGCACGGTTTGGGCTTGAAAACATGCCTTATACAAGTATTATAGGAATTGTGCTTTTTGTAGCCTGTTTAAAATACATTCCAGTCCCGGTCAGTGAAAATATGCGTCACCTGGGATTCATAGGCTCCATGAAGGAAACGTTCGGCAAGGTTTACAAGTCCATTTTTTTAATCTGGCTGGTCATGGTTCTCAGGGCGGTCACCGGCCAGACAGTTATCACCTTCATGCCCATTTACCTGGTTGACAAGGGGCATGACCTTGTATCAGTCGGGTTCATTGTCTCACTGTTCATCCTTGCCGGGACCCTTTCCGGACTGCTGACAGGCTACCTGGCGGATCGAACCGGATTCAGAAAGATTTTTTTCATCTCTCACCTGCTCATGACCCCTACGGTACTGCTTTATATCTACATTCCCCAGGGACTTGTTTACTTTGGCGCCTTTGCCGCCGGATTCACCGTCCTTGCAACCCTGCCTCTCGGGGTGGTCATGGCCCAGAAACTTGCCCCGAAAGGCCGCTCCATGGTATCAAGTCTAATGATGGGGTTTGCCTATGGTCTTGGGGGCGCTATTTCACCACTGATCGGTAAAATGGCGGACATGTACGGCCTGGAAAAAGTCCTGCTTTATACTGCGTTCATTCCCCTGCTGACGCTGGGACTGATCCTTAAATTCCCCAAAACAGACTAAAAAGAAAGGATCTTTCATGACAACACTGACCGATTCTCAAAAAGCCAGACTTGCCATTCGTGAATTCAAGGCCATTACCGATGCCATGGGCATACGGGGCTTTTACCGGCCATCAGGACGTTTCGGTAAAGCCCTTGAAGGCTGCCTGCGGACATTGAGCCCTGAAATTTACGGCTCCATGAATGATCCAAGGATCGTTGAACTCAAAGGGCTTGAATACGTCATCGACAGGCTGCCCGCCGGCATTGAAGAATGCTCCAAAATTATTTTGACCGAAGAGGATCAGTTTGATGACAGCCTGTTCAAGGAAATCATACCTTTGAAACGACGGCGCAAATCTTACAGGATCAGCAAGAATGAATTATGTTTTATTGTATCCAGGGGATTAAGTGAAATTTTTGACATTATCACCCATATGGTATTTCTCAATATCGAGGCCAAAAAGATCCACCGCCGTATGCACGATGATATGGGACATTATACGGCTGAATGGAAATCCCTGGAAAAAATCATGGACAGGTCAGGTAAGCTGGAGCTGCATGAACTGGATTCAGCCATATGGAACCTGAGCATTATCCTGGGCCGGTCCTATCATGAAACCCGCCAGACATATGAATACCTCGAGCTCAACAGGCGGGACCACAGCAGCAACTGCGGGCTTTTCTCCATCATCTACCACCTGGGAAAAAAAATAGAAAAGGAGAAAAAATCATCGGATGATGCCCAGATTGTCTATCTGACACCGTCTTTGATGAATATCATCGGTCAGCAGAAATACGGCAGGATCTGGTCTGACAATATCAAGGCCTTTATTGTGGAAAAAAACCTGCAGGACCGGCCGATGCACATCATAAGTTCCAATCTTCACAGCGTGGTCAATGTAATCTATGGTTTCGCCGCAATCAGCAGCTCTCATCCCGGTGACAGCAAAAAATCAATTTACGAATTTTTCACCCGGCTCAGAGATCATAAAAAACAGATATTTGAATATGCCTTAGCACACGGACTTTATGAAATAACTGACCAGTCAGGTACCAATATCGACTGCCAGCTCATTGACACGGCAGGACTTAGTGATATCGACCTTCACCCGGATCTTGACTTTGATTTATCATCTGTCAAGGCCTGCCCTCCAGTGATACTGGTAATGGACTATGCCTTCGGCACCCAGGCTTTCGAACTGATGGAAACATTGCTAAAACCTCTCCCGGACGGCAAACCGTCCATAGGGTCCATTTCCATCATGGGCAAGGCCGGTATTCTTACAGGTGACAAAGGTGATATCATGCTGGCCACGGCCCATGTCTGTGAAGGGTATTCTGACAACTACATTGTCCAGAACGATATGCATGAAACCGATTTTGAAAAGGATATCCCGGTCTACACCGGCACCATGGCCACAGTGGTGGGAACGTCACTGCAGAACAGGGCCATTCTTGAAATGTTCAAGGATGACTGGCACGCGGTAGGCCTTGAAATGGAGGGAGGCCATTACCAGAAAGCCATCAACGCAGCCATGATCAAAGGATATATACCGAAAACCATCAAGACCAGGTACGCCTACTATGCATCCGACAATCCTCTTGAAACCGGCAGTACCCTTGCCGCCGGGGCCCTTGGTGACGAAGGTGTAAAACCCACTTACATGATCACCCGTATCATGCTGGAAAAAATTCTGGCCGGCGACAACCAGGATACCGGAGTATCAGGAAAGTAAGGAAAAAAAGCCTCTATACAGAAAATAAAAATAGGTCCCTGTCAACACGAGCCCCATGGTACGGGGAATCTGCCTGAAAAAAGCCACAAAGAAAAAATGGAACCCTGCCGCGGCCAGGATGATATAAATTCCGGTATCAAAAAAAGCCGGTACCCGGATGGGGTTGAACAGCGCGAACAGGCCTATGCTGAGGGGAATACAGATATGTCCGTCACCCACCTGTGAAGAGACGACGATTTCGGCCCGCTGCCGGCCTGCATAATAAAACGCAAGCAGCGCATTGGGCAGCACCATTAAAATCCCGGAAAGCCACCCCATAGTGGTATAGGACAAAAACCCCTCTCCCTGCCGGGGAATCGATGCCACCAGGTGCTCTATACTGATATAGGTAACATAACCGCAACCGATTATCACGGCCAGATCCAGCGGCAGGAACCAGGAAAAAGACCGTTTATGGCGGACATTGTCCTTGAGAACATCATAAACGTGAAACCCCTGCCAGAAGAAAAACACCCCTGTCAAAACAAGGCCGTCATAAAAATCCAGCGTTCCGTCACGGGTCAGAACCCATAATATCCCTGTAAAAAAAAGACAGGCCACCAGTGAAAGCAGAACGGACAACCGGTTGATACGGAACATGTCGACCTGTCGAGCAGGACCTGGTTTTACCCTGTTTTTAGGAAAAACGTCCAGGGACCATATTACAGCCGGCAGCCCGAGCAGCAAGGTGAGATTGGTCACGTTGTTGACAAGGCAGTTTTCCAGCACCAGCGCCCCGTCGCCGCCTGACCTGGCCATGAGAAAGGCGAATATCAGGTTGGCAAGACCGGAACAGTAAGGCATTATCAGGGTTCCCAGAACCGTACCCTGGAATCCGGAATTTTCAAGTGATTCAAATCGCCATATCATTATACCGCTGGCAAGAAAAAACAGTCCCAGGGCAAGGGGCGCCGTCATTTCCGGTATCATGGCAATTGCCTGTTTTACATATGGATGGTCTGAAAATGTTGGGTTCATAGATTATTAAGGGCTGGTCAGATCAATTCACCGGCAAGAAGTTTAAGCCATTTTTTCTGCAACTCCCTGCTCTCTTCAACCCATTGCTCGAGCTTTTTTACATCGGATCTCGGGACATGCAATTTCTCGGCATAAACATATACCCGCTCTTTTTCGCTCAATGAAAAATTGCCGTCCAGGCCGGCCAGCAGGATACAGTCCCGCAGCACTGTCAATGCCGTCTGTCGCGATACCTTGATGTGTCCGAATTCAAAGGATTTGTCCGTATCGTTCCAGATGGTGTCAAAATCGACTGAAAGACTGGTGGCCTGGTGCCTGACAAAAGCCTTTTCCGGTTTTCCATTGGATGGGTCTGCCTTGGTGATTGCCACGAGAATCCTGGTATACATTTCAGGGTCAAGTCCCCTGGAAATTGTCCTTTTAGCGTGTGTATCCATAATCTCCCCTGCCTTACACATTGGAATTTGCGATTGAATGGTTTTTTTGTTCTATGTAAATTCACGGCCAAAGTCAACACGTGTTCAACCGTCATCAGTCATTTGCCCTGAAAAGTTTTATCACGACGATTTCAGACAGATAGACGGACCGCAGTAAAGGCCCCCAGGTTCCGGTTCCGGCACTGATATTGATATAAAAATCATTTTTTCTGTGCAGCCCGAAATGATATCCCTTGAAAATCCGGGCCGCCAGCCATGTATAAGGAAAGAACTGGCCGGCATGGGTATGCCCGGACAACTGCAGTTTTATCCCCTGTGAAATGGTATATGAAAACTCGGTATCAGGTGCCAGATAATCATATGACGGCTGGCTCCGGGTTTGAAAATTTTTAATGCCCGTAGGGGTATGATTCAATAGAACCGTTGGCAGATTCCGGTTAAAACGGGCTTGATCTGAAAAATCGAACAATTTTTTCTGGTTGAAATCAGGATAGGCAATACCAAGAAACTGCAGTCCGTCGATCACGACGGCCCGGTCATCCAGCAGAGTTACTGACGATGACTCCACAAGCTTTCGTATTTGTGAAATGCCGGAATATACCTCATGGTTCCCGCTGGTGAACAAAATCCCCAGCGGCGCTTCCATTTTATCGAATAAAGGCATAATTTCCCTTGGAGCCGATACAGCCCCGTCAAAAAGATCCCCTGTGATCACCACCAGGTCCGGCTGCTGACGGTTGCACATTTCCACGATTTTTTCAAGGAAAGCCGGGCCCCTGGCACTGCCAATGTGCAGATCGGACAGTTGTATTATGGTCCTGTCTTCCCATGCGGCAGGCAGGTTTGCCATTGGAACCTGTATGGACCGTATCTGGATCCGGCCGGCCTGGAAGCAACAAAACGCCGTATAGCAGACCGCCAGGGCATAAAGAAAAAAAGCTGCTTTGCGAACAACCATGTTTACCGGAACTTGCCCGGGCATAACAATGAGCAGGGCCTTTAGAAACCAAACGATAATCGTGGCCATGACCAGAAAGGTAAGCAGGCCCATCCACAGCCCGGAAAAAATGTAGTATGTCCGGGTGATTACATTGCTTGACCAGTGGACAAGCAGGGATGAGGCTATAAAGGTAAAAGATAAAAACACCAGCGAAGCAGACACGATATTTCTGGCAGGGCCCGACTGGATCGAAAAAAACCTGGTCCAGGAAAAATACAGAAAATAATGGGTGGTGAACATAACCGTCAGGATCACGATTACAAACCGGATAAGATTTATCATATGGCCTCTTTTGAATCTATGTTCTTGTAAAAGCATGATCATACATGATATGAACCCTTTTACAAACATTAAATGTGGTCATCATCGTTGAAGCCCGAAAGTTGAATCATTATAAAAATCCTTAAGGCCCATGTCCCCTATCCTTCTTGTGCAGCCACCGATTGAGGATTTCTACCTGACAGCCAAACGCACCCTTCCCTATGGCCTGGCAGCCATTGCCGGCAGCCTGAGGCATCACGGCTTCAAAACAGAGATACTTGACTGCCTGGCCACCCGAAAAACCAGGCAGCTTGACAGGCCAAAGGCTTTTGATTATCTTTCACCCTACTTTGGAAGGTTTGACGGATCGGCTTTTTCGCTTTTCCATACCTTCAGGCATTTTGGATACAGCTTTGAGCACATCGGCCGGGTGGCAAAAGAAACAAAACCTTTTCTTACAGGCATCTCGTCCCTGTTTACACCATATGCCGACACCGCCCTAAAAGCCGCTGCACAGGTAAAAAAATCATGGCCCTCATGTAAAATCGTTCTTGGCGGCCATCATCCCACCCACCTGCCAGCCGAGGTAATGGCCTGCCCTGATGTGGATTATGTTATCCGGGGAGAAGGAGAGATTCCCCTTCCCTTGCTGGCAGAGGCTGTAAGGGATAACACCGGCATTTCTGGTATCCCCGGTATCGTATTCAGAAAAGATGACGGTACCCTTCACATATCAGACCCGTATTTTGCAGAAAATCTCGACCAGTATCCTGAACCGGCACTGGACCTGGTTCATCCTGATTTTTACCGGCGCAGAAAAAAAAAGGCTGTAATGGTGGTTTCCAGCCGGGGGTGCCCCATGACCTGCACCTATTGCGCGGTCAGTGCCCGGTCCGGCCATATCCCGTACCGCCGCCGAAGACCTCATGATGTGATCCGGGAGCTTGAAATCCAGGCCGCGTCCGGTGATATCGGGTTTATTGATTTTGAAGACGAAAACCTGTGCCTTGAAAAATCATGGTTCATATCCCTGATGCAGGATCTCATGAAACTCTTTGTACCCGGATCGATCGAACTTCGGGCCATGAACGGCCTGTACCCGCCCTCCATTGACCGGGACGTCGCAACCATCATGAAGCAGGCCGGGTTCAGAACACTGAACCTGTCACTTGGATCTGCATCTGCAAACCAGATGAAACGTTTTGGACGTAAGGTTACCACCGGGGCCCTTGAAAATGCCATTGGCCTGGCCCGTTCCTTGAAACTGGAATGCGTCTCATACATCATTGCCGGTGCACCCGGTCAGGACCCCTTTGAATCGCTGGACGACCTGCTATACCTGGCAGCTTTGCCCACCCTGGCGGGATTGTCTGTTTTCTACCCAGCGCCTGGAAGCCATGACTACCTGGCCTGCCAGAAGAGAGGCCTGCTGCCGTCTGATTTTTCACTGATGCGGTCCACCGCGCTTCCCATATCGGACACCACGAACCGCAGGCAGGCGGTCACATTGCTCAGGCTCTCCAGGATATTGAATTTCATGAAATCGTGTATCGAACTCAAGCTTGATGTAACCAGTGAAAAATTCAAACCTTCAGCCAACATTTCACACATGGACAGAGCCTCTGCCTCCCTGCAGCTGCTGCGATGGTTCATGCATGATGGTATTATCAGGGGATTTGACCGGGATGGCGTGGTTTTCGATCATGACTGCGACCTGTCACTCACCCGCTGTTTTGTCAAAAAAATCAGGAAAAATAATGTGCTGGCAGCAGGCTGACCAAAAACACCCGCTCAGCGGGTACCATGGCGGTAACGGAAAAATGTATCCACAGAAAAGATCATCAGCGCCACCCAGATCATGATAAAGGTGACCAGCTTTTCAATTGAAAAAGGCTCATGGTAATAGAACACCGCCAGCAGAAATGTACAGCAGGGGGCGATATACTGCATGAAACCCACTGTGGACAATGCTGCATAACGTGTTCCCATGGTAAAGAACAACAGGGGAAGGGCGGTGACAAGGCAGGTTCCTGCCAGGAGAAAATCGGTTTGAAGCCCCATGTGAAACAGGGAACCTGTTCCATTTTTCTGAAGCCACCCTATGTAAAAAAGAGCCGGAACTGACAGCAAAAAAGTTTCCATGCACAGTGCAGGCAGTGGTTTGACAGGGAGCATCTTGTGAATAAGGCCGTAAATGGCAAAAGATCCGGCAATGGCAATGGCGATCCACGGGAATTCACCAAGGCCGGCAGAATAGTACAAAACAGCTGCAGCCGCCAGTAAAAGGGCTGCAGCCTGGAGTTTCCTGAGCCTCTCTTTTAAAAACATCATTCCCAGGAAAACCGTTATCAATGGATTGATATAATACCCCAGACTGGTCTGAAGAACCTGGTCGTTGTTCACGGCCCAGATAAAAAGATACCAGTTGAATGCCAGAAAAGAGGTCGTGATAACAAGCAGTGCCATGTGGCGCGGATTCCTTAAAACAGCCTTAATTTCCGCATACCGTTTCTGAAAAACAAGAATAATGATCAAAAAAACCAGCGACCACCATGTCCGCTGCATCACCAGCTCAAACGGGGGCACGTGGGACAGCCACTTCCAGTAAACCGGCCCGAGCCCCCAGATCAGGTACGCCATAAAAAGGAAATTGATACCGGTGGGTTCTGGCGATACCTTTGACAAAACCGCCTGTCCCTGCTCAGAGCTCATAGGGTGTCAGGCTTTCATAGCCGCTTTCCGTTACCAGTATGGTCTGCTCAAACTGCGCGGACAGGGATCCGTCATTGGTCACTGCGGTCCATCGATCTTCAAGAATATGAAGTTCTTTTTTCCCGAGGTTGATCATGGGCTCTATGGTAAACACCATTCCCGGCACCAGGACCAGCCCCTTTCCTTTTTTTCCGAAATGCAGTATCTGGGGCTGTTCATGGAACTCTATCCCCACACCATGACCTACAAACTCCCTGACTACCGAACAACCCTGGCCTTCTGCATAATTTTGTATGGCCCACCCGATATCCCCCAGGGTTGCACCCGGCCGGACGGTTTCAATGGCCCTTTTCAGTGATTGGGCAGCCACGTGAACAATTTTTTCCCCTTTGGGAGTCGGGGTTCCGACAAAAAAGGTCTTGCTTGCATCGGCATAATACCCGCCAAGAATCGGCGTTATATCCACGTTGACAATATCCCCGTCCATAAGGGTTCTGTCGGACGGAATGCCATGACAGATAACTTCGTTGACCGACACACAGACACTTTTGGGAAACCCCCTGTAATTGAGGGGGGCCGGGACAGCCCCGGCCTTGATGGTCTGCTCATGGACATAGGTATTGATGTCATCTGTTTTGAGACCGGGACGAATCATGGCTTCGACTCCGTCCAGGATGGACAAAAGCAGCCTGCCGCATTTCCGGATGCCCTCTATTTCATCGAGATCCTTCAGGCGTACGCCATATTGCTGCTGGTACTCTTCTTTCAGCGATATCTCTTTTTTCCTGTTCCTGCAGCAGTTTTTATATTTTCTGCCGGACCCGCAGGGGCAAAGGTCATTTCTGCCGATTTTAATTTTTTTATTCTTCATCTATTTGTCAGGCTCCTGACGGCGTTCCCCACAAAGAATGAGGATAGGCATTTTCAATTATTATGTCAATACAGTCTCCCGCTCTCACCTTCTGGCCGGACGGCAGGTGCCGGGTGGAAAAATGCACAATTTTGTTACACCGGGTCCGCCCCATCATCTGGTACTCGTTGCGGTGGTCTTCTTCATGTCCCTCCCTGGGTTTCCGGCTCTTTCCCTCCACCAGTACAGGCTCTATCCGGCCTGCCATTGCCTGGTTTTTTTTCTCTGTGTGGCTGGCCTGGCAGTCGAGCAACGTATTCAGCCGCTCCTTTTTCACCGCTTCGTCCACCTGGCCGGGAAACCTGGCGGCAGGTGCATTGGACCGGTTTGAATAAGCAAAGGCAAAAATCGAATCAAACCTGACCAGGTTCAGCAAAGAGAGCGTATCTTCAAAATCCTGACGGGTTTCGGAGGGAAATCCCACGATAATATCGGTGGACAAAGCTATGTCGGGACAGGTCTTTTTCAACCTGTCGATCAGGTCCAGGTATTTGCTGCGGGTATATCCCCTGTTCATTTTTTTGAGAATCCTGTCAGCACCGGACTGGACCGGAAGGTGGAGGTGGTGGCAGACTTTTTCCAGGCCTGCTATGGCGTTCATCAATTCGAAGGACAAATCCTTGGGATGGGAGGTCGCAAAACGGATACGTTCTATTCCGGGCACCTGGTTCACCAGCTCGAGGAGCCCGGCAAAAGAGATCATGTTTTCCTTGATGCCGTAACTGTTGACATTCTGACCTAAAAGGGTGACTTCCCTGACCCCGGCAGCCGACAGCGAGGTGATCTCATCCAGGATAGCCTCTGGAGACCTGCTGCGCTCCCTGCCACGGACATGGGGCACCACGCAATAGGTGCAATAATTATCACATCCCTGCATAATGGTGACAAAACGGGACACCGGGGATGCATCCAGATCATGCTCATCTGGAAGGGATTCAAAAATAGCAGGGGCATCTTTTATATCCGTAATCTGCTTTCTGCCGGATTTAATTGCCTTGATATGGGATGGGAAGCGTTCAAATGCCTGTGTACCAAGAACGATATCCAGATGGGGCAGCCGTGAAAAAGCCCGGCTGCCTTCCTGCTGCGCCACGCAGCCGGCCATGACTGTAATCAGGTGGGGGTTTTTTTGTTTTTCTCCAGCCAGCCTCCCGAGAAAGGAGAATGCCTTTTCCTCGGATTTATGACGGATGGCGCAGGTGTTGCATACAACAATATCTGCGGTTTCCAGGGACTGCGTCATTTTATATCCCATACGGGTCAGGATACCGGCCAGTTTTTGCGAATCATACACATTCATCTGGCAGCCGATGGTATGAACACACGCATATTTGTCAGATAGCATGAAAACTGATCTCCCGTCCCAGATCCGCAATTATCATATCCGCTGTTTCAACAAGGCCCGGGGAGATACATAGCCTTATATGCCCAGTCTTTGCGTCGATCGTGCTGACAAGGGCTACGCCTTCATGGGCTTCGAAAATGAATTTGATAAACCCGATACAGGCTTTATCCACCCGGTAGTTTTTTTGGATAGTTGTATTCATAACCTGACATTGTAGCATTTTTGCCTTTAGGGGATCAATATAAAAATATGGAAAATGCAACGGGCGGCCGCATATAAAAATTGACTTTCAGGGCACCTTTTATTAATTTGACAAAATCCATGAATACACTTTTTAAATATCCGTCCATAGACAACGGGGCCGTCATTTCCCTGGCCAGGGATTTGAACTGCAGCCAGACCCTTGCAGCCATCCTCGTCAACCGCAGACTCTCCACGGCAGATCAGGCCAGGCGGTTTCTGTCTCCGACCCTTGCAGGCCTGGCCGACCCGTTTTCCCTCAAAGACATGAAAAAAGCGGTTTCCAGGATCTATGCCGCCATCGAGAACAATGAAAAAATCCTGATTTTCGGTGATTTTGATGCTGACGGCATCACTGCCACCTGCCTGCTCAATGATTTTTTCACATACCTTAATGCCGATGTCGCCTGGTATATCCCGCACCGTATCAAGGAAGGCTACAGCCTTCAGCCCGAACACATCGACATGGCCCTTGATCTGAACGTGGATTTGATAATCACGGTAGACTGCGGATCTGCAAGCAACGAAGCGGTCGATGCAGCCTTGAGAGAAGATATTGACGTGATCATCACGGATCACCACGAGGTCCGGCTTCCCATGCCTTCAGCCCTGGCCCTGATCAACCCCAAGCGGCCGGACTGTCCCTCGGGACTTGATTACCTGGCAGGGGTCGGTGTAGCCTTCTACCTGGTCATTGCCCTGAGAAAACACCTGAGAGAAATGCATTTTTTCGATGAACTGGCTGAACCCAACCTGCTTAATTTTACAGACCTTGTGGCCATAGGTACAATCGGAGACATGGTGCCGCTGATCAATGAAAACCGGATATTGTCCAAAACCGGTCTCAGATGGATGCGAACCGGAACAAGACCCGGGATCACCTCTTTATCGACAGTAAGCAGGATCGATCACCGGCAGATGGATTCCGATGACATTGCGTTCAGGATCGTGCCCCGGATCAACGCTGCAGGCCGCATGTCCCACGCCAGGATATGTGTAGAGCACCTGTCATCATCCCTGCTTTCGACAGCACAGGAAACCGCCGTGATCCTGGACCAGTTGAACCAGAAAAGGCAGCAGGTTGAAAAAACTATAATTGAAGGCATTGAAACCCGCATTGCCCGTTATCCTGATGTACTCAAAGAAAAAGCCCTGGTGCTGTGGGATAAAAAGTGGAACCCCAGTGTCCTTGGGATTGCAGCCTCCAGGCTGGCAAGACGTCATACCCGTCCGGTCGTGCTGATATCCACCGGCATACAGCCGGCCACGGGCTCCTGCAGAAGCATTGACGGGGTAAATATCCTGGAGGTTCTGACCCGGTGCGGCAGGTACCTTTCCCGCTATGGCGGGCATGCCATGGCTGCCGGCCTGTCCCTGGACATGGACCGGCTCGAGGCCTTTGCAGGACTGTTTCAAGAACAGGTAAGCAGGATTCTTTCACAGGCTGATATGCAGAAAATCATCTCCATTGACAAGGTATTGTCCCTGGATGATATCACCATGGAACTTGCACAGGAAATAAACAGCCTCAGACCTTTTGGCAATGGTAATCCGGAACCGCTTTTCATGTCAAACCATGTCCGGGTGGTATCCTCCCATATAATCGGGATAAATCATAGAAAAATGATACTGCAGGATGCTGCAGGCTCAGGCAAAAAAGTGGAGGCCTTTCATTTCAACCTGAACAGCACGGATCAATTGCCCGATGCCTATGATACCATTGTGTACCGCTTGAAAATCAATAAATTCACCATGAACTCACCCCAGATTATTATTGAAGATCTATAATTTTATCTTGAAAAACAACTGGTTTTCGTATTATAAGTAAAAGTTAACGTTTAAAATAGTTTAAACACCATAAGGATAATACCATGGCCAAAATGTTTTATACCGGGAACAGGGAAGCCAAGCTTCTTTCCAAAATTGAATCCTCAAAGGAACGGGAAAGAATTCGCACTATCTCCACGATCCGGGATAATATTGATTCATTTTCCAATAAAATCTCCATGAAATTAATCGAATCCGGCCTGATCGAAACCGTCAGCAAAAACACGGTTGAAAAGCAGCTGTCCAAATGCCTGGACAAACTTTGCAGCTCAGAAGATTTTGACATCGATTACCAGGTGGCCCCTTTCAGAACTCTGGTATCCAATCCCAATATTGCCAGTTTGTACCTGACGGCATTCGTGGTTGAAACACTGATCAACCACAAAGATGTCATCGATATTTATGGAAGTGATGAAGATATTTATTATGTCATCCAAAAGGAATTGACAAGGTTCCTGGAAGAAGACTGAGACCTGCCTTCAAACAGGTCCGCCTGAAAGAGGAATACCAAGCTTTTTGAGCAGCTCTTCTTTCGGGATTCCATTCCTGTCAAATCCCCTGACCCGGTAATAATGATCTATCATATCATCCAGCGGCACCTTACGGTTATCCGGATCACCTGCCTGAACTTCATCGGTAACCCGGTACGGAAGAGTGTCATCCTTTCTTGAAATACCTTCACGCACATTCATCCATCGTTCCAGCACATGAATCCGCTTCCCGGCGGTCTTGAATTTCCTTGAAGACATGGGTATACCGACAGCCGTCCGGAAAAAAGCTGGAAACAGGGAAAAATCGACAAGAGAAAGCGCTGCAACAGGCATTTTCCTCATCATGAAACGCAGCAGAAAGCCGGGGGTGTTTTTTGACAAAAAAGGCTCGAGAGTAAAGGCATAACCTGTAAACTGACACATTCCCAGCGAATTGACCGCACAGTATATATCTTCAAAAAACAATACAAACAGGGCCTTTGATGAGGTTGTATCCGGTTTGAGAAATCCCAGAAAATTTTCAAATGCCACCGGGAATGACGACAGGTGGCATGCACCGCGATTGGCCACTGCGTATCCCAGTCCCTGTCCATAAGCCCCTCTTGGATCGTAGCCCGCCATTTCAAGCCCTTTGCACTGCATGGCGAACTCTTTTCCCCCGTATTTTTCTGACAGCCACCGGCTGCCTTTGGCCATTTCTTTTCCAAACTTGTTCAAAGATGCCATGTCTTCGAGAGCCATTGCTATGGATGCCGTGTCACCGAATTTAAGCCCGGTATCTACCAGGCCTTTTTCACTGGCTTCCATGACCCAGGCCAGGGTACCGCCCGCCGAAATGGTGTCCATTCCCCTGGCATTACATATATCGTTGAACCTGGAAACAGCTTCAGGATCAAAGACACCCAGGTTGGAACCGAGCAGTGCCAGGGTTTCATATTCGGGCACCTGGGTTGTCCTGCCATTGAACCTGCCTTTATGCCCGCAAAGTATGGTACACGAGTGACAGGCAGCATAACGGGTCTCATGATGACGGGCAATATGCTGACCGGATAGATCGAGGGCTTTTTCATGGCTGCCGGACAGAAAATTTCTTACCGGCATCATGCGGTTTTCAATAACCGGCAGGGCATTTGAAGCTGTTCCGTAATTCCGGTTTAAAAGGGACATCTTGTTCCGGTTGATATAACCAATAGCCCGTTTCCTTAACTGTTCAAACTTTTTGGTATCGGCAGGAAGTGTTTTGAATTCACCCTTTTCAACCACGATACATTTTAAATTTTTGGCCCCCATGACCGCCCCGATTCCACATCTTCCCAGGAACCGATGCCCTGAAGCGGCATTGGCGAACCAGACCTGCTTCTCGCCGGCAGGTCCGATAATCAACGACCGGCATGACGAAGAATCCACTTTTTCACGGACCTTGTCAATATCCTGCCCCCAAAGACGGCCGGCAGATTCAACCACGGCATTGTGACCCTGGATCCTGATCACTGATGGCCGGGCGGACTTTCCGGTTATGACAAGCCCTGAAAGACCGCAGGTTTTAAGTTGCCGGCCAAAATCGCCCCCGCAGGAAGATGACCCGACAATACCTGTCAAAGGAGACTTGAAAACAGCATGGAACCTGGATGAACAAGGCGCCTTTGTACCGGTCACAGCGCCGGCGGTGATCACGATGAAATTGCCGGGTCCCAGAGGATCTGTTCCAGGTTCAAGGCGCTGGTACAAAAGATACAGGCCAAGCCCCTTGCCGCCCAGGTACTGTTCTGTCACCTGCGGCGGGATATCGATGTACCGGACAGCCTCCCTGGTCAGATCTATTTCCAGTATCCTGGTTACGCCCGGGGGAACAGCAGGTGCAGTCATCATCATCCTTTATTTAATAATTGACCGGCTCACTGCTTTTTATACCAGTTACCGTCCTTATCCTGGAGATATTCCCCGGGCTTGGCGTTCTCTGCAATCTGCACAGCCCTGCGGGCGCCTACTTTTTCAACGGGCACCCCTTCTTTCTGGGCTATGTATTCATATATGGTTCTTCGGTCGGCATTTTCTTCATTGACCAGCTGTTTTTGAGCTTCAGTCCCACCAGTCCTGAAAGACAGGTATCCCTTGTTGTTTTCCCCGACAATCCCTTTTTCCTTTAATTCAACGATATCGGGAAGCCGCTGTTTCATTCTTTCCTTTATTCCCTGGGCCTGGACAGCCTGAACTGTAAAAAGGACAACCAGCAAAATCCCTGTTCCGATGATGTATCGCGTGATATTTTTCATGTCATGCTCCTATTCGTTCTCCTTGATCTGTTCCTCCATCTGGTCGATATCATTGAAAAAATCATCCAAAGCCCGGTCAATCTTGACATTGATGTCAATGGTGATGTGAATGGGCTTGATTTCAACCGGCTTGACGTCCACTTCATGGCTGGTATTGCACCCCGACAACGCCAGTGTCAGGATACATCCGGCCAGGAAAACAGCTCTTGTCATCATATGCGCTCCTTTACTTTACGGCATCTCCTATCTGAGTACCAAATTTTATCATCTGGTGAAAGGGAATTCTTACATTCACATCCAGTTTGATACCCTGGAACTTTGAACCTGCACTCGATGCATCCACACGCACAAATGCCCCGATATCCTTTTTGAATTCAAACGGCAGCACCGGGTTGGCCGGCTGTCCGTCAAACTGAAGATTCATCAGCAGCGTATCTTCCTCGGAATTGAGATTCAACCGGGCCCATTTATACTCATATTGTTTCAATGCCTCCCTTGCCAGATCCAGCTGGGCATACTGAACCGTGTCTTCGGGAATACCCGATATAAGACGTTGGGTGTTTTTCAAAGAAATGGTGCCGCTGCTTCCCGGGGTGGAAAACAAAAAACCGTTATCAAAATGAAACCTGCCGTCAGAATACAAAAGCGGTATCCGCCCGTTCACCGTACCATCCCCCCTGGCTTCGAACGATCCTACCTGGTAGAGCAGCTGGGCCAGCTCGAGCCTGTCGCAGTACAAGGTCAATGAATAGGACTCGTCTGCTCTGGGAAACCGGAACGCTTCGGTGGTCACATGACCGTTACACCACTTGAACCTTGTGTTTTCAACCAGAATGGATGACAGGGATTCGATTGTGTATGTCACACTCATATCTGAAATCCTGATGTCATTGACAGCCATTGACTTGATTTCGAGCAGCTGCTCAGGGCGGCTGCTGACAGCCATTATATCTTCTAAGAACAACTCGGTCCTGAGATCTGTCATGGATATATTTTTATCAGGCCACTCAAGGTCTGCATCACTGATTTTAACTGACATGTCCGATTTGATACGCCTGCCGTCCCAGTCAAGCTTCATGCCGGCGGATGCGACCGCAGAAAAACTGACAGGGTCAAGGATCCCGGGAAGAAAGGCTTTCATGTTCTGTGATGAAAAAGTGAAAGGATCAAATCCGGCCTCCAGGGAAAGGCTTATTTTACCCGGGTCTGCCATCCGGCCGGTCATGTCGAATGCCGCTGCAAACGATTCGATTTCCATTATTTTTACATTACCCCAGGCACGGCACCCAGGGCCTTTTTGGGCGAGAAATCCTTTAACAGACAACCTGTAAGTGTCGTCATATGAACACTGCCCGATGCTGAACCGGCCCTGGTCCGCGGTCCTGCTGTTTTCAAAAGGAAACACAAAGGGAAAATGGATTTCCATGCCGCTTACAAAAAGCGGGATATCTGTCAACCTGCCGCCAGCATTGTGGACCCAGGCCTCGAAACTCCCATCCGGCGCCCATGAACGATCCAGTGCAAGCTTTCCTGAAACACGGGTATTTTCCATGTTTGCAGTAATATCCGGCATGGAAAATTCCACGTTACCGGTCTCGAAATGAACGATGGATTCAAGGATCTTTCCAGGTGACTTAAGGTCATAATCTGCATATGCTTTGAGCCCGGTGTCGACAGCCTGAACTTTATTTTCATCAAATATCGCAGATACGCTGGGACTTGAAAACGTAAAGCTGGCACTGCCTTTTTCAGGGCTTCCGTTAATTGACAGGGCCAAAGCCGGATCAGTCATGACAGTTGTCCCTTCGGGAGCTGAAATGGTCAGGGTCTCAACCGGCCGGCCGGTGATATCCAGAGTCATGCTGTCCGGAAAAGCCATGTCCATTTCAAACAAAAAACCGGTACCGCCCTGCCCGGTGATACTGGTCAATACAGTAAACTCTCCGCCGGACTGCACTTTACCATCAGCCAGTGTCCACCGGGTGTTTATGTCCCGAAGCCCCGTAACGGGCCACAGATCAAAGTCGATCAGGGACACATTCAGCTGTGCCTGTTGAAAATTACGGACAGCAAGCGATATATCGGACTTACCGGATACTCCTGCAGGCAGGCCCATCCATGTCAGAATGCCGGACAGTCTGGAAAAATCAAACTGCTTGATATCCAGTTTTATCCTTGAAATACCTGTCAGCCGGTTATAGACCCCTGATACGGCCACAGGATGGAAAAAAAGATTCAGCACACCATCAGCCTCTATAGTATCATCTTTCAGCGCCACCGTTGTTTGTGCCGAAAAAGGAATTGTGATTGTTTCATTCTTTTTGTCCGTCACCTTTAGCACTGAATGGGTAATATTAATTTTTTCAGGCAGGGATTTTGCAAAAGATCCTGAGGAACCGGATGATCCGGAAGATTTTTTCAAGGATTCTAGCACTGTATCCAGATCCTTGATATGAAACCCGGCCTGGTCATCCATGACTGCGTTCACTTCCATGCCGGATACAGATACCTTGCCAATCCGGTTATGTTTTACAAGATCCCTCAATGAATATGTCAGGGTGATTGTGTCAATATCAATACTGTCTCCGGTCGTTACATGACGGATGACTGTCGTGGACATTCCGATTTTTTCAATGGTGAACTCTGCCTGCTCAAGATCAAGCAGGGAGGTTATTTTGTTTTTGACAATGGGTGTAATCATGTGTGGCAAACCGATTATAGCGGCCATGGCGGCAAGTATCAACGCAACTATGCATACCACGGCCAGTTTGATAACAAGGTTAAATCGCATTTTGAATAATCACCTCCAGGTATAAATCCCCCCGTGATCCATCCACAGCGGCCTTTCCCATTCCTGCCAGTTTCAGCTTGGTACCCTTTCGAACCCCGGGCGGAACATTGACCCGATACAGCTGGTTATAAAATCCCCTGGGCAGATTTACAAGCTTTCGGGTACCGGAGATTGCCTCAAGAGATGTGACCGTCAAAGAACCGATCAGGTCAAGATCATTTTGAAAAGCCCGGGTGGAGATTGTCTGTAATGTGGAGGTTTTTTTTCTGGTTGTATAATTTTTCAAACACTGCCTGGCACCGGTGTGGGGTATGAGGTCGCTGGTCTTCAGCAGTACCAGCCCTGCAATGAAACCACCTACGTGAGCCCACCAGGCAATACCTGTCCCTACATCGCTGCCGGCGGCATTCAAGAACTGAATGGCAAACCATACGCCCAGAAAAATAAATGCCGGAATCTCGACAAACCAGGGAATGATGATAATGGGAATGACAGTCAGGATCCTTGACCCGGGGTAGAGAAGAAAATAAGCCCCCATGACACCTGCTACAGCCCCTGATGCCCCAATGGTCGGAACCGGGGATGCAAGGTTCAGCAAAAAATGCATCCCGCCTGCGACAAGGCCGCAGAGAATATAGAACAAAAGAAACCGCACTGACCCCATGTGGTCTTCCACATTGTCTCCAAAAATATACAAAGACCACATATTCAATATAAAATGGAGGAATCCCCCATGCAGAAACATATAGGAAAACAGGGAAAAAACCTTGTTTACCGGACTGAAATACATGGACATTCCGGGTATTGTATACTTGGCCGGCACCAGGCCGTACGTATAGAACAAAGCGTCATTATCCAGTCCGGCTGCCAGCTGCAGAAGGAACACAACCAGGTTGACGGCGATCAGGCCATAGGTCACAACCGGAATGCAGCTGGACTGCTGGGTATCCCTGATGGGAATCACTTGATCACCTTCATGACATAATCTGATTCAAGGCTGAGTTTGAGCTTTTTTACAATAGCCATGGCCGCGTCTTCAGGGGTTACGGATCCTGTATCTGAATCCGGCATAAGCTGTCCTGAAATGACCGGACCGATATGGATCAGCGAAAATCGATCGACCAGGTAATCGAGCATGCTAAAATACAAAGCGCCGATACGGTGCCGTTCAAGCCGTGCAATGAAAATTTTCTGCCTGAAAGACAGGTCCTGGATAATGAAACTGACAATCCGTTCAGGGTCAGTGATATGCAGCGGCCCGGCCTCAGATGGCGAAAAGCAGATTCCCTGATCTTTGAATTCTCGTTCAAACTCTTCAAAATAGTAAAGGTACAGCATGGCTTCCAGAACAGTTTTGACATCCGTGTAGATTCCGGGGCAGTGACTGAGCCTGGGTCCGGCCACGTTCAATGTGTCTATCTCGTTGTCAGAAACAAAGTCCTTGACAATCATGGCGGCTTCGAAATCTTCGACCTTGAACAGATCAATATGACAGAACGGTTTTTGCAATTGATCCGCAATGGTATGTGTCAATAGAGACCCGCCGGTCAATGGCCCCCGTGAAATGATCAGGGTGCCGTCTGAATGCTCGATGTTTTTCCGGGTGCGCACCGGATACCTGGAGCTGCCGGTTTCAGTCAAGCGGTATTTTAAAGGCAGTATTCCTTTTTCCGTCAACCGCCCTTGCGGAACAAAACCGCCATGGTCTATATCGAATTTCAGGGCCACATCCAGTGCTGCCTGATCAGCCCCGGTCTGTCCGCCTGATATTATTTTTTTCAGCATATCATGAGATCCGCAGTTAAATAATTCTTTCCTATAATAGCAGCAAAGGGTATAACTTCAATATAATAATTAAAATGAACCAGTTTTCAAAAAATTCGGATCAATGGAACTACCCAGCCGTCAAAAATGCCTGAAGATCATCCGAAAGACAGGTATGCCCGAGCATATCGTTCATCACAGTGAAATGGTCAGCAATGTGGCCGGTTTTCTGGCCGGCAAACTCCAGAGGACCAACCCTGATATCAATATCTGCCTGACAGCCGCCGCCGCCCTGCTCCATGATATTACCAAATATGAGAGCATTTCGACAGGAGAACTGCACTCGGAAACAGGCAGGGTCCTGATCGAGAGTTTAGGCTTCCCGGAAGTGGCAGATATCGTTCGGCAGCATGTTATCCTGGACCAATACACCGAATCCGGGCCCGTGACCGAAGTGGAGATCGTGAATTATTCAGACAAGCGGACATTACATGACCAGATTGTTTCTCTGGATATCCGCCTGGCCTATATATGGAAAAGATACGGCACCAATGACAATTTTTCCGGCAGAATAAACTATTTATGGAAGAAAACCAAAATACTTGAAAAAAAAATATTCGCCTGCCTCGACTTTACACCAGGGGAACTGGAAAAGCTGGTCATGAAATCTATAAGAGCCTGAAATTCATTGATCTTTGCCCACCACATAGTGCTGGACAATATTAAATAAATCGTTGATATCAAAGGGTTTGGCAAGAAATGCATCAGCCCCTTTGTTTTTCAGGAGCACTTCATGTTCAGGCACACTGGACATGGCAATAAAAATAACGGCCGGGTCCTTTTTTTTAAGGTTGTGCAGCAGCTCTGTGCCACTCATGTCCGGCATATCAACTCCGGACAGAACCATATGGGCATGTCCGCCGTTTTCAAAAAAACGCCATGCCGCCAGGGTATTTTCAAATCCGGTGACCTTCCGGTTCACACAATAGGTCAATGTATCCACCATCAGATCACGGATAAGGGTATCATCTTCAACCACAATGATTTTGATATTTTCAATAATTGATCCAGCCCTCCAGAGTAAAACAAAAGGAACAGCTAAGCGACCTTGAGTATATCGTGAAAATGCTTGACCTGCTGATTGAAAAACGACTGTTCACACAAGGTGTCGATATTATCAAAAACAGCTTCCCTGCGGTGGATACCCAGGGGATACTCATCGGAGATAATGGCCGTGGCCATGATACAAAGCAATTTAACCCGTTCTTTGAACAAATGAGTGGACCGGGTGACAATGAATTCGTTCAAATCCAGGTCAGCAGCCATCTTGTGGAGCCTGGCGGCATTTTCCAGAACCGCGGACCTGCGGTGCCGTCCAGCCGGATATCCTTTCAACGCAGCCTTGACCATGATGATCAATAAATTCAGCCGAAGCTCAAAAACCTGATCAGGGGATGTTTCTGCCATGTCTTCACTGGTGGAACCAAATCGTTTCATGCTTTTGTTCTCAATACGTTTCAAGGTCCGATCAATCTATTTTGATGACTTCTAATATCACACCGGATTAAATAATCAACAAATTTTTTTTATACATCATTTTCCTGCCCGCTGCGCACCTTTTCGATTTCCAGAACAAGGGCATTGATATCGTCCACAATAGCCTGAAGCTTTTTTTGCCGGTCTTCTTTTTTAGCATCATCTGTTTCAAGCCGGTCCACAACCATGGTTCGGCGGGTATCCTGCATACTGTATTCCCTGACAATTCTGTCTGAAAATGCCCTTGCTGAAGCGTCGGTCAACGGTGTCAAATACTGGTTTGTCATTGTGCGTTTATAGTCTAAAAGCTGGTCAGGCAGTGCCTTGAGGCATTGGGATTGAATCTGCCGGGCTGCTGCCCCAAGATCCTGAAAAGGGTATGCGGGACCGGGTTTTTTCAAAAGGCGAGATATAAGTTTACGTATGGACCCAAGCCCCGATCCTGTCAATGCGGTCACTTTTATACTGGCGGAGTAATTGAGATTGACCGCCATCACCGGAAGCTTTAGACCCAGAATCCGTTTGAGCCCCATGACATCGACAACCGGCTCGATTTCTTTGGCTTCCGGGAATTCAACCGGGCCGTCTTCAGGATCATGGGAAAACACATCGGGCTGTTCAATCCGGCAGGCATGGAAAAATGAGGTAAAAAAAGCTTCCAGGCGATCATCCACACCTTTCATGAAATTAATAATTTCGGGGTGAACTGCCTGGGTCATGAAGTCAGCCATGGCGGATCTGAAATCCTGAAACATAAGGTAAACCGCCTGTGCCATTGACAGGTCGCCATGACCGGCGTATTTTTGAAAATCCGGCGTATAGGAATCAACAAATGATCTTATCTTCCTGGCAACAGGGCCGCCGGGCCAGGACAAAAAGGCTTCAAGATCTGCCTGCACATCCCCTGCCAGCTGCTCCAAGGCACTTTTCAGCGAGTAGTCGACAATGGTTTCTATCTTCTTTGCTGTTTCAGCTTGCCTGGTCAATCTTTCACGGGCTGCCGAGATCCTGTCTGCTTCTCTGGAAATCATGTCTGAAACCAGGCGGGCCCTGGTTTTTGCCGCCCCAAGGATAACGCGCAGACGGTCCAGCGGGTTGTCCACCAGGAGCCTGGCCCGGTCATTTTCAAGCCTGCCGGACAGTTCGGCTTCAAAGCGGCCTGCCTCTTTTTGTAAATATGATGCTGTTTTCCGGTCTTCTTTCCAGAGCATCAACCTTTTTTTATCCCTGGCCGGCAGTTTTTTTTCAATCTTATCAAACAGCATGTAAAGACAGGAAAAAGAAAATAGACCGGAATGTTCAAATATATACCGCAGTTCGACCAGGATTCTTTGAGCGACCTGTTCCATTTCCGCCAGATTTTTGTGTTCGCTCAAATCTGTATTGTTTACGAATAAAATATGTTCTGACAACCCCATCTGCTTCATGGTTGACAAAAATGAGATGTCGGCCTGCCGCAGCCCGGTACGGCCGCTGATGACATAAACGATGAGGTTGGCGGTTTCCAGGTAGTTGAGAATATGCGCCATCTGTCCCGGATCTGTAGAGTCCGATCCCTGGCAGTCCGCAATTTCAAAATTCAGGTTCAGGTCGGGATTCACAATCTCCAGACAGATATCCTTTACATAGAAAGCCCTGGCCAGGTCGGCTGAATAAAGCTTGTGGTCACTAAAACTCTGTCCTGTAAGCTCGAGAACACAAGAATCTGCCTTTACCACATCACAAACACTTTCAAACCCGTCAAGTGCATGCCTCAAAACAAGCATTTCAGGTCTCAGTCCCTGACCTGAAGCCCTGAAAGAGGCTGCCATCCTCTGGTGCATTTTCTCCAGAAACAGCCTGTCCTTTTTCCGCCTGATATCGAGTCCATTGACTTCAAAAGAATCGGATTCAATGTCAGGGAACAGGGCCAGCGCATTCTGTATGCCGGTATTTATATCATCCCATGATTTAAAATAAATGACAGCACGGTTCTTTTTGCCCTTACGGATCCGTGTGGTGACAGCAGTCACAACTCCTGCGCCCCGCTTCACCAGGTCCTTTCCCAGAAGAGAGTTGATCAAGGTGCTTTTTCCGGATTTAATGGCCCCGGCAACCGCGATCCTGAGTATACCGGCATCCAGTTGTAATGGAATGCTGCGGCAGTCATCCACCCATTTTCGGGAAACGGTATCGGCCGCTGCAGGCATCGAGGCTAAGGGCTCGATGATATCAGCGGCCTGGCAGGCAATCTGTTTTATCTGATCTGTCAGGGGTTTGCCGGTTTCCATTTTCAATGTGCCTGATCGCTTCCAATCAGCATCATCGCCTTTTCCCATTTGGTCTCAATGTCTGTGGAAAAAACAATATCCCGGCTCACAGGACATGTCAGCCAGGCATTGTCTCGAAGCTCGTTGTCCAGTTGATAAGGTCCCCATCCTGCACATCCCAGCAGGATGAGAAACTGGTCCGGTCCCTTTCCTTGTGCAATGGCCTCCAGAATATCCCGGGAATTACTCAATGCCAGCCAGGAGGTGATCATAATGCTCTCATCCCAGGTAAAAGGATCCTCGTGAATGACAAACACACCACTTGGCTGTACCGGCCCCCCCATGAAAATATCAAGGTTATCGACACTGCTGGAAAATTCAATGTTCAAGTCTTCAAAAAGCTCCCGGCCCGTCAAAAGCGGGTGTATTTTGTTTATTATAAATCCCAGTGCCCCGGAATCGTTATGCTCGCACATACAGGTCACCGTCTGGGCAAAATTGGGATCGGGAAGCCCCGGCATAGCCAGAAGGAAGTGACCTTTCAGACTGTTGAAACCATCTTCAGACATATTGATGCTCCGTATTGACTCTTGACATTGTCTTTTATGCAAACAAATCAAATCCCAGACAGTTTTAAATATTTTTCATTGATTTGCAACAGTTTTATTCATGCCTGTCACGGTCAGGCATACACCGGCTCAGGAACTGAAAGGATCAGTGTGCATCCTTTCTGCCATACACATCCTCATACCTTACGATATCATCTTCACCCAGGTAACTTCCGGACTGGACTTCTATGAGTTCAAGCGGAATCTTGCCCGGGTTTTCCAGGCGGTGCAGAACTCCCACAGGGATATAGGTTGATTCGTCTTCTTTCAACAGCATGGTGGTATCATCACGGGTAACCATGGCCGAACCGGACACTACCGTCCAGTGCTCAGCCCGGTGGTAGTGCTTTTGCAAAGAAAGTTTTCCTCCCGGCTTGACCGTTATGCGCTTGACCTGGTACCGGCTGGAATTGTCTATTGTCTCGTAATCTCCCCAGGGCCTGTAGACCCTCTGGTGGACGTCTGCTTCACTCCTGTTGAGGTCTTTTAAAGACTGAACTATTTTCTTGACATCCTGTACCCTGTCCCTGGGCGAAATCAACACCGCATCCGATGTTTCCACCACAACAAACCCGGTCAGCCCAACGGCTGCCACAAGACGGCTCTCCGCTCTGATAAAGGAATTGTTCACATCGTGCACCATGACATCTCCCTTGACGACATTCTGGTCACCGTTCTTCGGACTGGACTGCCAGAGCGCATCCCAGGAACCCAGATCGTTCCAGCCTGCTTCAAATGGAATCATGACACCTTTACGGGTTTTTTCCATTACAGCGTAGTCGATGGAATCAGAAGACACCTGGGAAAAAAGGTCCTCATCTATCCGGAAAAAATCAAGGTCCTGCCGGCCATCTTTTATCACGGCCTCGCACAGTTCAATGGTTTGCCGGGAAGTCTGCTGCAACTCGCTTATAATGGCAGAAGCCTTGAACATGAACATTCCGCTGTTCCAGCAGTACTGCCCCGATGCCAGGTATTTTTCAGCCGTCGGCAGATCGGGTTTTTCGACAAATTCCTTTATGAACATTGCAGTGTCGGACCCTGGCAGCTTTTCTCCCTGCCGGATATAGCCATAACCGGTTTCCGGTGCGGTGGGAATGATACCAAAAGCGATCAGGTAACCCTGGTCCGCCAGGTTGCAGCCACTGCCGACAGCCTTATGGAAATTGGATACATTGTTTATGATATGATCCGCCGGAAGGACCAGAAGCACCGGATCCATACCCTCCTGCACCGCTTTTAGAGCAGCAAGCGCAATAGCCGGTGCGGTATTTTTTCCCACGGGTTCAAGAATGATCGTATGGGGTACAATATCTATCTGCCTGAGCTGCTCGGCGGCCATGAACCGGTGGTCGTCATTGCAGACGACTATGGGCTGTGAAAGGTTTTCAAGTCCCTCCAGGCGCTTCAACGTATTTTGCAGCATGGAATAAGGGCTGGTAATCGAAAGCATCTGCTTGGGATAAAGTGCCCTGGACAAGGGCCAAAGCCTTGTCCCGGAACCTCCTGCCAGTATTACAGGTGTAATCATCTCATCTCCGTGTGTCTTTTTTTCGCATAAAAAATATTTACATGCAGTCCATGGTTTACGTCAAAGGTTTCCATGGACTGCAGCATAAATCCAGCCGATTTGAGCCATGTCCCGATTTTTTCATTGTCAAACCCTAGCCAGGCACCTCCGATTATGTTCCTGATATTCTCATTGTCATGCTTCTGGAAATCGGAAAGAATAAAAAGGCCGTCTTCCTGCACCACGCGACCGGCCTCCTGGATGACTTTATAAGGCATCGATATGTGGTGCAGCACCATGTTCATTATCACACACTGGGCTTCGTCGTTTTTCATGGGCAAATGCTCGAGCTCTCCAAGCCGAAGGTCCACCCTGTCCACATGCTTCAACCGGCTGCGGGCCTGGTCCAGCATCTCCACGGAACTGTCGACACCTATCAATCTGCGGGCCCGGGAAGTTTCCATTATCTCGAGAAGTTCGCCGGTTCCGCACCCTAAGTCGGCCACTACCTGGAAATGCCCGGCTTTATCCTTGATAATCTGGTTGATATCAAGCTCTCCAATGACCTGACGTTTCAAAACATCCCATTTCAATGCCACCTGGCTGAAAAAATGCCGTGTACGTTTTCTTCGTTCTTTTATCACGTATTCAGCCTGTTTTACATCTATTTGTGCCTGGCGTTCTGTTGCGACAGTATCCCGGATCATCTCGATCAAAGTGGCACAAGATGGGTTCTGTGCTGCAGCATAATAAATATAACTGCCATCCTTGCGGCTGGCCAGCAGACCGGACTCCAGAAGGATTTTCAAGTGGCGGGAAACCCCGGATTGAATCATGCCGATAACAGATACAATCTCGTTTACATTGAGTTCATAAAAAAGAAGGATATATAGAATCCGAAGACGGGTTTCGTCTGAAACAGCCTTTAATTGTTTTATGATCTTCATTGAGCCTTCAAATCAGATCTGAATTTCATCCCCAGATCCCATTATGGTGCACGGGATATGGTTGTCTTCGGCTTTTTTCCTGAATTGATCAGGATCGGCTTCAATAATGGGAAAAGTATTGTAATGCATGGGAATCACAACCCGTGGCCGGACAAACTTGGCGGCAATGACAGCATCATCGATCCCCATTGTGAAATTATCGCCAATAGGCACCATCATGCAGTCAACGGCATTCAATTCACCGATCAGGCTCATATCGGTGAAAAGACCCGTATCACCGGTATGATAAAGAGTCTTTTGATCACAGGTGATCAAGAACCCGGTAGCCGTTCCGTGGCATGCATTGTCAGGTGTGCAGGATCCGTGCAGTGCCTGGGTAACCTTGACACGCCCGAATTCAAACTCCCGGGACCCGCCGATATGCATATTATGAACCCTTAGACCCTTGGATGACAGATAATTGGCCAGTTCATTCTCGCAGATGCACAGCGAGTCACATCGCCGGGCAATGGATATGGTATCGCCTAAATGGTCGCCGTGACCATGGGTTATCAAAATAAAACCGGCATCAACGTCATCCGCTTTGACAGGAGAAGCGGGATTTTCATCCAGAAACGGATCAATCAGAATACAATGATTGTCTTTTGTAGTAATCAGAAAACCTGAATGTGACAAATATTTCAACTTCATCATAATCTCCCTGATTGTATGTTTTTTCCAAAACCCCTGCCCATTTTCTCCGGCGCGGTTTGATCATGCACTGTCACCGGCAGCAAAGGTTTTAAAGCATATCAATACCAAGTGTCATTTTTCAAGTTTTTTCCTGTAATCGACGACAAAAACAAAGTTTGGCCCTGATAAAAAAAGCGCTTTGATTTAAAACAAAATCAAAGCGCCATGGTAAAGCAAAAAAAGGGAAAACTGCAACCGTCATGTATATCCCGCCATTTTCATCGGGGGATACACCTTCTAATTATCTATAGCCATTTAAATAATTTCTTGTCCGCTGCAATGTCAAGGTATTTCTGGTTCAAATCTATTTTCATGCCGGTTTTGTCGGAAATTTCCCTGACTGTGCGATCCACTTCAATCAGGTATTTTTTGATCTGTTTGAGATCACGGCCGATTTCAGCAATTTTTTCCGTCTGGTTGTTTTTCTCAAAGCTATGCTGGATATGCTCGACAATCTGTGTGTTCAATGACCGGTTGCGTTCCTGGATCAGCTTACGGTACAACTCGGTCGGAAGCCTGACGGTGGTTTGCTTTTTACCCTTTTCCATGGCAGCTCTCCTAAGCAAAAGTAATTATCAAATGAACTTTAAACCCTGATCATTTTTAAGTCAAGCAAATATTTAAGGAAAAATAAGGAAAAAAAATTCATAATTACCGGGTGCTTTTATTTTTCCAGAATTGACATGATTTGTTCAACGGGTTTTTTCCATGATATTTTTGTGAGCCATCAGGCGAATGGCATTGATCCGGATAAAACCTTCGGCATCCTGCTGGTTGTATCCCCCTTCAATATCCATTGATGACAGGTCCTGGTCATACAGCGAAGAAGGGCTTGTCCTGGCAATGGGGTATACATTTCCCTTGTACAGTTTCAAAGTGACTTCACCGTCAATGACTTCCTGACTTTTGTCCATGGCCACCTTTAAAAAATCCATTTCCGGGCTGAACCAGAATCCGTTATAGATCAATTCAGCAAATTTACCGGAAAGCATATCCCGTAACCGCATTACTTCCCGGTCCATGGCGATCCCTTCGATATCCTTGTGTGCTTCATGCAGAATGGTACCGCCCGGGGTTTCATAAACCCCCCGTGACTTTATGCCGACAAACCGGTTCTCGACCATGTCCAGACGTCCGATGCCGTTTGCCTGACCAAGTTCGTTAAGGTACATGAACAGTTCAAGGGGATCTGTCTTGACCGTACCGTCCCCGCAATGGGTTACTTTGACAGGCACTCCGTCCTTGAACTCGATCTTTATGCGGGTTGGACTATCCGGAGCGGCTTCAGGGGAAACAGTGCGCGAATAAATATGCTCCTCGCACTCGTGGGAAGGATCTTCGATAATACCGGCCTCATGGCTGATATGCAGGAGGTTGTCATCCTCACTGTACGGCTTCGACGCTGTCTGTTTGGTCGGTATGCCGTGTTTTTCAGCATAATTGAGAAGATCTGTTCTGCCTTTGAAAGTTCGCAGGAAGTCTGCATTTTTCCAGGGTGAAATAACCTTGATACCCGGGTTCAGTGCATAATAGGACAATTCAAACCTGACCTGGTCGTTACCTTTTCCTGTAGCCCCGTGGGAAACGTACCGGGCACCGACATCAGCTGCAATTTCAATCTGTTTTTTTGCTATAAGGGGACGGGCAATGGCTGTGCCAAGAAGGTACCTGCCCTCATACAGGGCATTGGCTTTATAAACAGGGAAAATATAGTCGGTGACAAATTCTCTTCGCATGTCTTCGATAAATACGCCTGTGGCTCCGATCTGCAATGCCTTTTTTTCAGCCTTTTCAAAATCCTCCTGCTGGCCGATATCGGCAATGTAGGCAAAAACCTCATATCCCTGTTCCAAGAGCCACTTTAAAATAACCGAAGTATCGAGACCGCCTGAATACGCGAGAACCACTTTTTCCTTTGACATCATATCTCCTTTGTTTCATTCCCTTTTGTTTCACTCCATCGAGCTGAACCTGCCTGCATTTTAAACATGTTTTCCAAAATGGATCAAATAAAAGGCAAAGTCAATGTAAAAAAACAAGGAAGCAGCCCTGCAGGCCGGGCCGTTGTTTCAAAAGCACGGTTTTTTAAAACGCAAAGCGCCCGGGCCGTTTTTTTAAAAAACGATCCGGGCGCTGAGAAAAGATAATCCGGCGGCGACCTACTCTCCCACACAGTCTCCCATGCAG
>CAYNHL010000024.1:0-35575 GCA_964397015.1 uncultured Desulfobacterales bacterium
CGCTGTTATGACCACAGATAAAAAGTACTTTTTTCATTGTGTCTCCAATTATTTTATGTGTTATCCAGAATTCAGCCCCTTGTTTATTTAACTATTTTCTTGAGACTTGGGCATTTTGGGCCCTTTTTTTACATGCAGTCAGGAGTGAAGACAGGTTGATCAGGGAGGTTTTCAGTTCTGAAAAATAGCGGCTGCGCAGCTCCATGATTAACAGTCCTTTGTAATCAGGCAGCAGGATATCCAGGATCTCCTGGATCGGAATCAGTCCCCATCCCACCGGCATATGGGAATCGCCTTTTCCAAAGGGCAGCTGATGGGTCTGTTGTTTTTCCCAGTGGTGTACCCCGCCCCCGAAATTATCATGCACATGGGTATGGACCACCAGATCCCTGATTCTTGTCACCGCTTGTACGGGATCAAATGCGTAAAACCGTGAGGACATGAAAAGGTGGCCGAAATCCAGGTTTATTTTTACATTGTCCCTGTTTACCCGATGGATCTGTTCCTTAAGAGGATCGATGCATTCCGCATAGGTGTATGGACTTTGACTCAGGTAGGGCCGAGCGTTTTCAAGAGCTATGAGAATGTCGGGATAAATTCCTGCAATGTCCTGTAAATCCCGAGCTTCTGTTTCCATCATTTTGTGCTGTTGAATTGCAGACATTGAACGGGATTGAGTTATCCCGAATTCTTCTTCCGGAATGAACCGTCCGCTGTGAACAACTACCACTTCTGCATTGATCTGGCGGGCAAATTCCAAAGAAGCCTCCAGCACGGCTTTGTGCAGGGCCGGATCTTTCTGGTCCATCAGGTTCACGGGATTGGGAGAATGAATGGAATAGCTGAAATCAAAGTTTGAGAGCAAAGACATAACCTGCCGGGTCCTGGCCGGGTTCAATGTACCGTTTAAAATTGCATCAAGGCCGTGGACTGGCAGTTCGACTGCTTTTATTCCTGTTTTTTCAAAAATTTGTAAATCATGATTCAACTGGTCAAGTGATCCGTCGATCCTGACTGCGTCAATATTTGCACCAATGATGTTCATGCTGTCACCTCGTGGGCCTGGATTTTAAATACGGTGCTGCCCTGAACCAGGGTGTGGGTGATATGGGCCCAGGTATGTGAATGGTCGACAATGATGATATCGGCGTCTGTGCCTGCAATCAGCCGTCCTGGCCGGTCTGAAGATTTGAGATAGTCTCCCGGGCCCGAAGTTACCTGTTTGAGAGCTTCTGTTGTGCATTTAGTGAAGTTTTTACCTATGATGCCGGCCTGGAGAAGGGATTCCGGGTAATAATCTGATACCAGCCCGGTACAAATATGTTGCGCCAGAACCTCGGAAGCCTTCAGGCTTCCGCTGGTGGACTGGTCCCGAAGCAGATTGGGAGCTCCCATGAAGATTTTCAATCCCCGCGAATAACCCTTTTGGGCAGCCGGCAAGGTCATGGGGAATTCACAGGCTCCGATGTCCAGGGCACAGATGAGATCAATTTTTTCACTTGTGTCGTCATCATGGCTGAGCATGGGAATATCAGCTTTACCCACGGTTTTTGCAAGCTGCTTCACCATTTGCCAGGCCCGGGTTTTTTTGGCCTGCTTCTCCCGTGCTTTTTCAATGATCTGGTTTTCAGGCACCTGATATTCAGTGGAAAGATACCGGATGTAGGATGCCATGGATTTGAACTGGCCCTGGCCAGGGGTATGATCCATTATGGAAACCATATCCACCATTCCTTCTTTTACCAGCCGGTTCACGATTTTAAAGCTTTGCCCTGATCCCACTTCGTACCGGATATGGACCTTATGCTTTACAAGGGACTGGGAAGATTCGTTAAAAGCCTTGATTTTGCGAACGCAAACCTCTGCCTCTTTTGGTGACCTCAGTCCAAGTTCATTGTCTGCAAAGCTGACAGCATGGCAGAAGGTGGTGATACCGCAGGCGGCGACCTGGCGGTCAAGATTCAGAATTGCAAAGTCGATATCAAAGAGAACTCCTTTGCGCTTTTCAATGCTTCTTTCAAGGCTGTCCGAGTGAAGGTCCACCAGGCCGGGCATGATGAGCCGGCCCTTTACATCAATCACTTCGCAATCCATCATGTGGACTGTATCGGCAAAAGTGTGTACGATTTTATTCTCGTCAATCAACAGTGTTCCTTCAGGAAACAGGGAATTTCCGTCAAAAAGGGGACCTCCCAGGATCAATTTTTTTCCGGGCATGCGTATTGCGCCTCCTGAGTTGTAGTTCTTGCAAGATCGATGGTGTGGCCGCCAAACTCCGAATGGTCTTCAGGATCATGGAACACGCCGATCACACAGGTGTTGTCTTTCAGTGCTTCTTTGATTAAATCAATTACGATCCTTCGGTTTTTTAGATCCAGGGATGCAGTGGGCTCGTCAAGCAGCAGGATGGGAAAGGGTGATATGAATCCCCTGGCCAGGTTTATGCGCTGCTGCTCGCCACCGGAAAAGGTTGTGGCGGAAAGATGCCACATGTTAGAAGGGATATTGAGCCTTTCCAGAAGGGCCTTTCCTTTTTGCCTGGCCTTGTCCTGATTCATTTTCCTGGCCAGCAGAGGCTCTATGACCGTATCCAGGGCGGACACTCTGGGGACTACCCGCAGGAACTGACTTACATAACCGATCGTGTCCCGCCGCAGGGCATAAATTATTGCTGAAGGGGCTGTGGAAATATCCATCTGCCGGCCACGATGCCTGACCCATATTTCACCTGACCCGGTTTTATAAGTGCTGTAAATCATTCGAAGCAGAGTGCTTTTTCCAGAACCTGACGGACCGGTAAGAATGGTGGATTCGCCTGGGAAAAAAATGTGGGAAAACTTTTCAAATACCACAATCCGGGTTCCCTGCTGATGGTGAAAAATAAAATCCTTTTCAATGTTTTCAAGTTTGAGTATCCAGCGGGGGGGCATGAAATTCTCCAATAGGGGTATTAAGTCACGGTTTGAGTACAGAAGATACCAGCAGCTGGGTATAGGGCTGCCTGGGATCATCCAGTATCTGGTCGCTTAGTCCGGATTCAACTATTTCTCCCTGTTTCATAACGTAAAGCCGGTGACAAAGCAACCGGGCCACAGCCAGGTCATGGGTTACCAGGATCATGGAAAGGTTCAGGCCTGATACCAGCTTGCGCAGTACATCGATGAGCCTGGCCTGAACCGACACATCGAGACCGGAAGTAGGCTCGTCCATGAGCATGATTTCAGGGGCGTTGACCAGGTTGGCGGCAATCTGAAGCCGCTGCTGCATCCCCCCGGAAAAAGTTGATGGCAGGTCGTCGATACGACCGGGATCGATTTCCACTTTTTCAAGCCATGTCAAGGCCATCTCCCTGATCTTGCCATAATGCCTCATGCCTCCGGCCATCAGCTTTTCACCGATATTGCCGCCGGCACTTATGTGCATCTTCAACCCCAGGGCCGCGTTCTGGGTCACATACCCGGTCTGGGTCCGGATGATTTTGCGCATCAGGGCTTCTTCACAACAGCACAGGTCGATCATTCCAATGGATGAATTGAACAACACCGATCCGTTGGAGGGTTTGAGACGGCCTGCAATGCAGTTGAGAAGCGTGGATTTTCCTGATCCTGATTCTCCCACCACGCCAATAACTTCTCCGTAAGATACTTCGAAATTTATGTCATGGCAGCCCATTTGCCTGCCGAAGAATTTACAAAGATGTCTTACTTCAAGCAAAGGAGATGTCCTGTTTTCAAGGTTGCCTGTCATGGCGTTTTATTTCCTGTATTTTTTCTGCAGTATTCCGTGTCTGAACAGATAAATATCCGGGTTCCCTGGTCATCGGTGATGATTTCATCAAGAAAGCTCTGTGCAGATCCGCAGATCGAGCAGGCCCCGTCCCATTGTTCCAGTTCAAACGGATAATCTTCAAAATCCAGGCTGACCACGTCGGTATAAGGGGGTACCGCATAAATACGTTTTTCTCTTCCCGCCCCGAACAGGTGAACTGCCGGAGACCGGTGCAGTTTTGGATTATCATATTTGGGTATGGGAGAAGGGCTCATTATATACCGCCCGTGCACCTGCACCGGATAGTCGAATGCGGTGGCTATCCGGCCGAAACGGGCTACATCTTCGTAAAGCCTTACATGCATGCTGCCATATTCCTCAAAAGCGTGCATTTTCACTGTCTGGGTCCGTTTTGGTTCAATAAACTGCAGTGGTTCCGGTATGGGTACCTGGAACACCATGACCTGTTCTTTTTGCAACCGGGTTTCCGGTATCCGGTGACGGGTCTGGATGATGGTTGCCTTTTCGGTTTCTTCAGTGGTCTTAATTTCCGCTGTTTTCTTGAAAAACTGCTTTATACTGATAGCGTTAACTGTATCGTCCGATCCCTGGTCAATGACTTTGAGCCGGTCATCAGGGCCGATGATGGATGCGGTCAACTGGATTCCGCCGGTGCCCCATCCATAGGGCAAAGGCATTTCCCGGCCCCCGAACGGAACCTGATATCCGGGAATTGCAATTGCCTTCAGGATAGACCGTCGTATCATTTTTTTTGACTGTTCATCGAGATAGGCAAAATTGTAGGACAGCGGCATCAGATATTTTCCTTATCCTGGGTCTGGTCTTTGCGGCGGTTGCGGATAAAAACCAGTTCCGATTGAAAATCCACATAATGGGGCAGTTTGAGATGCTGAACGAATCCTGAGGATTCCACATTGTCACAGTGAGACAGTATGAATTCAGGGTCCTGTGCCGGGTAACCGGTTTTCCCGGTCTTTTCACTTGTGCTCAGGGACCGGTCCAGCATTGACATGGACATGGCTTTTCTTTCATTTTGACCAAACACAAGGCCGTAACCGGTTTCAAATCCAGCTGAATTTTTTCCTGTGCCATCCTGACGGTTCACCATGATGCACTCAGTGAGTTTCACGCGGCCTATATGAATCTCAAACCCGAGTTCCGGAGGGGTATATCTGACATCTGCATATCCCACTTTCAGTTCTCCAAGAAAAGGATGCCGGTCAAGACCGAATCCACGCTGAAGAGAATAGGCAGACCCTAATATAAATCCTTCGTCACCACGGGCCAGGCTCTGGAGCCGCAGGCTTCTGGGTACCGGAAAGGCCAGGGGCTGCCGGGTAAGATCTCCAGCAGCATCCTTCAGGGGTTCCGGAGGATCCTGGGGCATAAGTCCCTGGGCCTGAAGGATATCTATGACCCGGGGCAGCTCGCCGGGCAGAGGAACACAGTTGTCATTTGCAGTGGGGGGTTTGCCGGTCCGGGTCCTGTTTTTGCGTTGTTTGTCAAAATCACAGGAATCATTATCAATATCCGGGTCAATGAGCCGGTGGGTATAATCATAGGTGGGGCCAAGAACCTGACCACCGGGTATATCTTTGAAAATGCCGGAGATGCGCCGGATGGCGGTCATTCTTGTCGTTTGTACAGGAAAACTGGTACCAAAGCGTTTCAGGGTTGTACGAAACGCCCGTACCAGGAAAACCGCCTCTGTCATATCTCCCTGGGCCTGCCGGATGGCCATGGCGGCAGCAGTTACATCATATAGGGAGCCTTCCGCCATCACGCGGTCTACACCCAACCCCAGCTGGCTGCTTATCTGGTCTGGCGATATCAAAGGAATCCGGGTGTCTCCGCGGCGTTTTTGGTTGAGGAGCTTTTGTGAGTTCTTTACGGCTTTTTCGCCGCCTTTCACAGCCACATACATCAGCACACCTCGATTTCAGAAGTTCTGGGAAAAGCTGCAAACCGGTCTTCGTGCACAAAGATCATATCTATACCCGCTGGATATGCCTGGTTGACAATAGATCTTTTTTCCCAGAATGTTTCCTGGATGCCGTCTATTTGTATAAATATTTCTGCTTCAATGCCGGGCCCGGTCACTCGCAGGCGCCGGCCAGGGGTTACTCCATGTGTCTGAATGATCAAGGTGGTTGATATATCAGGGGATTCCACGGTTCCAGGATTTAGCCTGCCGGGATCTAAAAGTTGTTCGCAGTCAGTGAAAAGAGTGAATCCAGCCCTGGTGATTTCGGTGGTCAGTTCGGCTCCGGTGTGAAAATGCAGCCACCGGATCTCCTGGGAATCAGGATCCAGATCAGCCCAGAGGGGGGTCTCGAAATCCAGTAATGTCAGAAGCAGTGCGCCGGTGGCCCGGAACAACCGGTCTGGACATGGCAGGTCAATAGCTGTGGTGGAAATGGTGCCGGGATAGGCCATGGATAACATCAGCTTTCTGAAAACCTTCTGACTGTCAAAAACTTCGTTTGAAAATCCTTTTGATATCATTGTTTTGTTCCTATTCTCCCCGCTTGAGAGTAAAGAATTCCACCGTGGTGTCAGCTTTTTCATCGGCCAGGTCCTGTTGTCTTGCCAGTTCCCGGGCCTTGAGGTCAGCCATGAGGGTTGAAGTCAATTTTTCATGAAATGCGGGCATCTGCAGAAGGGCGTCGAATAAAGCAGCCAGCCTGGCATGGTCATGGTCGCTGCCTGGCACCATGGCATAGCCTTGTGTGCTGTTCAAGACCTGTACCATGCAGCGGGTAACGGTCATCTCTCCTATGCAGAAAGCTTCACCAGTGCTGTCCGCCCGGCCCTGGACCATGATCATTCCGGTTTCAGGTTCCATAAGCCATGAATGGGGTATCTTTTCTCCAAACCGCTCATACCCGGCCTTGAGTTCCTCTGCATCTGCATTGGTCAGCAGATACATCCATTTTTGTCTGGGTGTTCGTGTCATGACCAGGGATTTTACACGGCTTTCTGTAAGAAAATGATTAACAGCCGGTTAAATTCTGGTTAAAGCGGGATTATTTTTCTGAAAGCATTTTTTGTATACGGTTGTGAAGCTCATTGTTACCGAACGGTTTCTGGATAAACTCCACTCCTGTTTCCAAAATGCCCTGGTGGACAATTACATTGGTGGTGTATCCGGACATGAACAAAACCTTCAGGCCCGGGCAATAGTTCACAATCCGGTCAGCCAGGTCCCTGCCGTTCATTTCAGGCATTATGACGTCAGTGAGCAGCAGTTGAATTTTTCCGGCATTTTCCTGTGCCAGTTTCAGTGCGTGCGAAGGAGAGGATGCTGTCAGTACCGAATATCCCGAAATTTCAAGGATCTCTTTGGTAAGCATGAGAATGTCGCGGTCATCTTCAACGATCAGTATGGTTTCATCGCTTCGGCCTTGAGGTATTCCGTCGTCCACTTTTTCTTCAGGGGATTCGACGACACCCTGGTGGCGCGGCAGGTAAATTTTGATTGTCGTGCCGGCGCCCTTTTCACTGTAGACATTTATGAATCCGTCATTTTGTTTGACAATTCCGTATACAGTGGCAAGTCCGAGTCCGGTGCCCTGGCCGATATCCCTGGTTGTGAAAAATGGTTCAAATATCCGGTCCATTGTCGCTTTATCCATTCCATGGCCTGTATCACTTACAGCCAGCAGGACAAAGTCTCCGGGTACAAAACCTGGATGTATATTGCAGTAGGCCTGATCAAAGGTAACATTGCCTGTTTCCATGATGATTTTTCCATTGCCGGAAACAGCATCCCGGGCGTTTACGCACAGATTGGCCAGTATCTGGTCAATCTGTGTCGGATCGGCCCTGACCGGCCATAATCCTGATCCGGGCAGCCATGACAGGGTAACATCTTCTCCGATCAGCCGCCTGAGCATTTTAAACATGTGTTCGATTGTCTGGTTAAAGTCCAGCACCCTGGGATCGATGGCCTGTCGACGGGCAAAAGCAAGCAGCTGCCGCGTAATGTCAGTTGATTTTCGTGCCGCTGTATGAATATGGTCAAGGTGGTGCTGGAGCGGGTCAGATGGGGGGATTTTCTTCATGGCCATTTGCGTGTATCCGAGAATGATAGTGAGCATGTTGTTGAAATCATGGGCCACTCCACCGGCCAGGCGGCCAACGGACTCCATTTTCTGGGCCTGGGTCAGCTGTGCCTGCATTTTTTCCCTTTCTGTCTCGGCTTTTTTGCGCGGGGTTATGTCCATTGTGAAACCGGCAAGATACCGGGGCCTGCCGTTACTCCAAACCGGAAACTTGATAGTGTGGTAATGTCTTCCGTCCAGTTCTTCTTCAACTTCGACCGGTTTTCCTTCACGCAGTATCTTTTGGTCATCCTCGATCATGCTTCTGGCAAGCTCGCCCGGAAAAAGCTCTTCCATGGATTTACCGAGAAGTTCATCGATGGGTTTGCCCAGCATTGATTCGTAGTTGGCACTCAGGCGAAGCGATCTTAAATTTTCATCCTTGAAAAAAACATAGATCGGACTGTATTCCATGAATTTACTGAAAATTTCTTCGCTTTTCAGCAATGCAGCTTCCGCTTTTTTACGTTCAGTGATATTTTCAAATGTGGTTAAAATATATTTTGTATCGTTAAAGGTAATGTAATCAGCATGCATGTTGGTCAAAAGAACCTGGTTCCCGGCCCGAAAGGGCATTTCAAGGTCACGGACCTTACCGTGACTGCAAAGACGGGCCATAAAAATTTTTCTGTCTTCTTTTGAATAAAACCCCAGTTCTGTCGTCGATCTGCCTATAAGGTCAACCTTGTCAAGTTTGACCATTTTACAAAAAATTAAATTGATATCGACCAGGCAACCGGTATCGATTTCTGTCAGGGCCATCGGGTAGGGTGATTTTTCAAATATCGCCCTGAACAGGTTTTCAACTTCTTCATGAGAAAATTTTATTGACATGCTTTTTATCGGCTTATTGATGTCGTTGTTCTGCATACGGCCCTGGTCTAAAAAAATGCGGGGCCGGGCTGTCGATGAAAATACTGATCTTATATCGTTAACACATATCAGAATCCGATACAATACTCAATCAACAGTGCCGGATGAATCCCGTTCTTTTTTTAAATACGATTTTTAAAAATGCTTGCGAAACAAGAGAGTATTGGCTAACATTAAACTAACAATCGAAGTTTCCAGGAGCATTTATGCCATTGAGTTTCGATCATAAGGTGTTGATTGTCGATGACGAGGAAATGATTGGCCATGCCTTGGCCCGCCTGATCAAGGACACGGGTGCCGAGTCTGTCTATATGACATCCGGTACCGCTGCACTCGAGGCGGTGAAAAAAGCTGATTCCCCGTTTTCCCTGATCCTGTCCGACCAGCAGATGCCCGGAATGAAGGGATCGGAATTGTTAGAAAAGGTACGGGAAATATCGCCTGATACCATCCGGTTCCTCATTACCGGTTACACGGATATGGATGCTGTCATAGATGCAGTAAACAAGGGCGCTATTCACAAGTACATCTCAAAACCCTGGGACAACAGGATACTGATTGAAACGATCAAAACAGGCATTTCCCTCCATGAAGCCATCATGGAAAACCACCGGCTTTTCGCTCTTGCCAAAGAACAGACAATCAAGCTTTATAACTTGAATCTTGATTTAAAGAAAGCCGCCGAAGCTCATGAGAAAACAATCGTTGAAAAAGATGAGCAGATCGCCCGGTTAAACGACAGTCTTAAAAAGGGCGCAGAAAATATTGATCATATCAATGAAATTGAGACCATTCTCAGGAAAAACGAAATGCTGGATCAGCAGAAACTCGACGTATTGTATGCCGACATAGTGGCAGTGGTGTATGGGCATTTTCAGGATATAGCCGCCATGAGCGGGTTTGAAATGCCTGATGACTCGCAGGACATGCATTGAGGAGGTTTGTTATCCCCGGCAATACCGCAAATAGTATACTGGTGGTAGAATCCAGGCAGGAACTGTGCGACAGGATCAAAAACCTGCTTGTCTCTCAGGGATTCACGGTCAAAACCTTTGTCACTTCAGATAAAGCAATGGCCCATCTTGAAAAATTTCCCGGATACACCCTGATTGTTTCAAGCTATAAGATGCCTGAAATGAAAGGGGATGAAATCCTTGAACAGGCAGGGCGCATTGCACCGGATATTCAGCGGATATTGATGGTGGAAGCCTCTGAAATGAAAATCCTGGTGAACGCGATTAATATTGCCGGTGTTCAGGCCTGCCTGACTCTTCCTTTTTCCGACGGGGATCTGATAAACCATGTCCGGCATTGCTGCAGGCAATATGAAATCGTTCAAAAACAAAAAAGCCTTTTGCGGCTGACCCAGAGAAGAAACAAGCAGTTGTTTAAATTTGCAGCCAGCCTCAAGAAAAAAAAATCACAGCACACCCGGATGATCCAAATCAAGAACAAGCAGATCCGGATTCTGACATCCAGGGTCAATTCAGGATATGCGCTCAAACCGGTCCTTTTAAAGGATATTCTGGACAAATGGAATATCTCTTTTTCTCCGTCCAGCCTGAGCGCTCAGTTTCTGACCGTGAAAAATGAAATTAAAAAGATACTTGAAACAGCGGCCGCGTCGGCCAGTATTACACTTGCACCCGTATCCAGCCGGTCGGCCTCCGAGAAGCGTCGTGCCACCGGCAGACACCATAACCTGGTAGAGTCACTGCTGCCGCAGATTTATTCGTTTCTGGAACAAAAACCGCCGCCTTCAACCAGTGGCGACGGGGAAAAGATTTTTGAACTGACACTGTCAGATGAAAATACCAGGGCATTCTTACAGATAAACACAATGGATTCACATTCCATGACCGTGTCACGGATTATCCGGTTTCTTGAAAAGCAGGAGATTACAACCGGGGTTGCAATCACACATGAAATCGAAGCCTGGCTTTTCAAGCGCATGCCGCAGGACCCGCCTTTTTTGATTGCCCGGGGCCGTACGCCGAGATATCCTGAAAACGCCCAGGTGAAATATCATTTTGACAAGGATTTCCGCCATGCCGGAAGAATACGCAAAGACGGCAGCATCGATTTCAGCGACAGGGGAAAGATACCAAGGGTTGAAGCAGGAGTTCTGCTGGCGGAAAAAAAATTTGCCGTACCGGGTATTCCAGGTATAGATGTCTTCGGGCAGATACTGTCAGTGGATGAACCGGTTGACCTTGCTTTTTCTGCGGGCCCGGGTACCAGCATGTCTGAGCAGGGAGATAAAATTTTTGCCGATATTTCGGGTCAGCCCCACCTGGATGCAATGGGAAACGTGTCAGTATGTTCTGAATATAAGATCTCAGGTGACCTTGGATTTGAAACCGGAGATATCGATTTTCCTGGTGATGTGATTGTGACAGGCGAGGTCAAGCCGGGATTCAAAGTCAAGTGTGCTTCCCTTACCGCCCGGGAAATTCATGGGGGCCAGATTGATATTACCGGTGACCTGAATGTTTCCTACGGGATTGTGGATGCCCACCTGATAAATGTAAAAGGAATTGTCCAGGCGAAATTCGTGCATAATTCCACCATCAATGCATTTGGCGATCTTGTGGTACAAAAGGAGATCATCGATTCCACCATCCTTTTGAGCGGGGCGTGCAAAAATTCGGCCGGGCTGATTATCAGTTCCACGGTTTCGGCCAAGCTTGGCATCGATACAGGAACCGTGGGGAAACCTTCTGCAGGATCATCGACCTTGAAAGCCGGAATCGATGAACACCTGAACCGGATCTTGGCGGCAGTCGATGCCAGAACAGAAGACGTCAAAACCAGTCTCAAAGCACTTGAAGATGGTATTTCACAGCTGCAGGCTGAAGATCATGAGCTCCATGCTGAAATATCCAGTCATGCTTATGTGCAGGACCGGTCCCAGCTGGAACTGGCTGAAATTCAAGACCGGATCAAGGATTTGCAGGCTGCCGGAGATACGGCGGCAGTGAAGAAGATTTCAAAATCTGTCGACGAGCTCAAGGTGAAGGCTGTCAAGGCAGAACAGGATATCAACAAGGGTTTTGAACGCCAGGATGCCATTGCAGAAAAGATTTCTCAAAAAAGAGAACGGATCAGGGAACTTGAAGAAACAATAAAAACCCTTGACGATGAAAAAGACAGGCTGCTTGAATTTTCCGGCAGAAAAGAGCCGGTGCCCCAGGTAACCGTGGCCAGAAAGATAGAAGCCGGTACTCGTATATTGTCGCCCAATGCATCCCTGGTCCTTCGCCATTCAGCCTCCAGGTGCCGCATCCAGGAAATTGCCAGGACACAGGAACAAAAAGGCGAGCCTCTTTTTCATGAACTGGTGGTCATGGATTTGTAAAAAGTATCAAAACCTGCCATGATTTTTCCATTGATCGATTTACTGCACAGACACAGTGTTACTGCAGGTTAAAGCAGGCGGCAAAATGGCCTTCCCCGTAATCGATCAGTTCCGGTTCCTGCCTGGAGCAGATATCTTTTTTAAATGGACACCGGGTGTGAAACCTGCAGCCGGGCGGCGGATTTATGGGGCTTGGCACATCACCCCTGATGGGAAGGGCCTGTCGTTTGCGGGTGGGGTCCGGCATGGGCAGAGAGGACAATAAAGCCTTTGTGTAAGGGTGCAGAGGATTTTCGTACAATTCAAGGGAAGATGCGAATTCGACAATTTTCCCAAGGTACATGACGGCCACGCGGTCTGAAATATATTCCACCACGTGCAGATCATGGGAAATAAACAGGTAGGTAAGGTTGAACTGGTCCTGGAGGTCCTTGAGCAGGTTGATGACCTGTGCCTGGATGGAGACATCAAGCGCGGAAACCGCTTCGTCGCAGACTATGAATTCCGGTTTCAGGGCAATGGCCCTTGCAATGCCGATTCTCTGGCGCTGGCCGCCTGAGAACTGATGGGGATATCTTCGCATGTGTTCCCTGCCAAGACCCACGGTTTCCAGTATTTCGGCAACTGCTTCGTTTCGTTCATGCCGGTTGTTCATGCCGTAAATCAACAATGGCTCCCCGACGATCTGGGAAATGGATTTTCTGGGGTTGAGCGATGAAAAAGGATCCTGGAATATGATCTGCATCTTTTTCCTGAGCATGCGCATGGTTTCAGGAACAGCTGTCTGGATTTCCTGGCCGTGGAAAGATACCGTACCTGATGTAGGGGACTCCAGCTGCAGAATGGTCCGGCCGAGGGTGGATTTGCCGCATCCTGATTCACCCACGAGCCCGAGTGTCTCTCCCTGTTTGATTGTAAGAGTGATATTGTCGACAGCCTTGACGGCTGCAACTTCCTTGAGAAAAATCCCTCCGAGGATGGGATAGAATTTGACGAGCTGGTTGACCTCGATCAGAGGCTGGGTTTGCTGTGCATCATGCATATTTTATACACCGTGTTAAATGATTTTCACCTGTTTCATACATATCTGGTATTTCGGTCCTGCAGGCGTCGACCACATCCGGACACCGGTTTGAAAAACTGCAGCCTTCCGGTAGATTGAACAGTGAAGGAACGGATCCCTTGATGGTCTGCAGCCGGCTGTCATGGCCCTTGTGCCGCCCTGGCACAGGAATCGATTCCATGAGTCCGACGGTGTAAGGGTGTCTGGGGCTGGCGAACAGGGTCTGGACATCGGCAAATTCGACAATTTTTCCTGCATACATCACGGCGACCATCTGGGCCATTTCGGCTATGACCCCAAGGTCATGGGTGATGAATAGAATGGAAGATCCGGTTTCTTCTTTGAGCTGGTTCATCAAATCCAGGATCTGTGCCTGGATGGTAACGTCCAGGGCGGTTGTAGGTTCATCGGCAATCATCAGCCTCGGACTGCACGCAAGGGCCATGGCAATCATGACACGCTGCCGCATCCCTCCGCTCATCTGGTGGGGATATTCATCCAGGCGGGTTTGAGGGTCCGGAATACCCACCAGCTTGAACATGTCGATCACTCTTTCTTTAAGCTCATTTTTCGACAGTTTCTTGTGCAGTTCAATTACTTCGGATACCTGGTTTCCCACTGTAAATACAGGGTTCAAGGAGGTCATGGGTTCCTGGAAGACCATCGAGATCCGGTTCCCGCGGATGGACCGCATTTTTTTTTCACTGGCCCGGACCAGGTCAATGTCATCAAACAGGATCTGTCCTCCCACTATTTTACCGGGCGGCTCAGGAATCAGCCGCATGATGGAATGGGCGGTAACGCTTTTCCCGCAGCCTGATTCACCTACCAGGCCGAGGGTCTGTCCGGGCATAATGGTCAGGCTGACATTGTCCACTGCCCGGGCTACCCTGTCCCTTACAAAAAAATGGGTTTTCAGGTCAATAATGTCTATGAGATGGTTGGTTGTCATGGTTTAATCCCTTAAACGCGGATCAAGCGCATCCCTTAATCCGTCCCCCAGAAGGTTGAAGCCCAGTACGGCGAAAAGAATGGCAAGCCCGGGAAGCGTCATGACCCAGGATGCCCTTAGGATCAGCGACCGGCTCTGTGCGATCATGGCACCCCACTCAGGAGTTGGCGGCTGGGCGCCAAGTCCAAGAAAGCTCAATGCCGCAGCATCCAGGATCGCGCTTGCAAAACTGAGCGTGGTCTGAACGATCAGGGGGCCCAGGCAATTGGGTAAAATAGCTATGAAAATAATTCTGAATTCCTTGGCCCCGATTGCCCTTGCCGCTGTTACATAATCTTTTTCACATTCTTCAAGAACACTTCCCCTTACAATTCTGGCAAACCTGGGTACGTAGGTGATACCGATGGCTATCATGGCATTGCGGAGGCTGGGTCCCATATAGGCCACGATGACAATGGCAAGAAGTATGTATGGAAAGGACAGGATGATATCCATGAGCCGCATGACAATATTGTCCAGCATTCCTTTTTTGTAACCGGATATGGCACCGATAAGAGTACCGACCACAAAGGCCAGGCTGACGCTGGTCACCGAGACGATCAGGGAGATCCTGGCACCGAAAATCAGCCTTGACAGGATGTCCCGGCCTAGATCATCGGTTCCGAGCAGGTGCTTGGTGGTACCGCCCTCGTACCAGACAGGGGGCTTGAGCTGATCGTACAGATTGGCTTCAAGCGGGTCGTGCGGGCTCAGCCAGGGAGCGAAAACAGCGGCAAATATAAAAATGACAATGATTACAAGACCGGCCACAGCGGTTTTATTGCGCCACAATTGACTTAGCTGTTCCAGCGTAGGGTGCCGGTCCATTGGATCTTTTTGTGTATTGTTATTGTTATCCATATTTTGTCTTAGGGTTAACTGATACTGATTTTGGGGTTGATTACCGCATAGAGCAAATCGACCAGCAGGTTGATGAAGATGAAGATGGTGGCAATGATAAGCGTGCCTCCCTGGATGACCATGTAATCCCGTTGCATGACCGCATCATACATCCATTTGCCGACACCGGGCCATGCAAAGATGGTTTCAGTCAGTATGGCCCCGCACAGCAGGACCCCGAACTGGAGACCGATGGTCGTAACTACGGGGATCAGGGCGTTTCTCAATGCATGCTTGTAAACCACCTTGAAATAGGAAAGACCCTTGGCCTTAGCGGTTTTGATATAATCCTGCCGCAGCACCTCCAGCATGCTGGACCGGGTCATACGGGCTATGATAGCAGTGGGAATGGTGCTCAAGGTGACCGCCGGCATGATCAGGTGCCACAGGGCATCCTTGAATGCCACCCAGTTTTTGGTGAGCAAGGCATCCAGTACATAGAAATTGGTGATCACTTCAAGGTTGGTGTACACGCTCAGCCGGCCGGAAAGGGGAAGCCATCCAAGGTTGACGGAGAAAATCAGCATCAGCACAAGGCCCAGCCAGAATATCGGCATGCTGACCCCGGTAAGGGCAGCCACCATGCTGACATAGTCAAAAACAGAATACTGTTTTGTAGCTGATATGATTCCCAGTACAATGCCGACGACACATGAAATGAACAGGGCGCAAACAGCAAGTTCCATGGTGGCGGGAAACCTCTGCTGAATTTCGATCCATACCTTCTGCCGGGTGAATATGGTCTCTCCCAGGTCACCTTTCATAAGGCGTTTCATGAACAACCCGTACTGGACATGCAAGGGTTCGTTCAATCCAAGGTGTTCCCGGACCTGCTGCAGTGATTCTTCAGTGGCCCGTTCTCCAAGCAGCAGTTCGGCCGGGTCACCGGGAGTGAGTCTCAGCATGAAAAACACGATCAGGGTAACCCCGATCAATGTCGGTACAAGGATAAGAAGACGTCTAATAATATATGCAAACATAATATTCTTCTTGCAGACAGGAGGGGAAAGACCTGTCTTTTCCGGTTCTTTCCCCTCCCTTTAAGGTTGATTTATTTAAATGAAACGTTTTTGAGCCTTACACTACCTGTGGGATGCAGCTTGAAATTCTCCACGTTTTTGGTGGCAGGCCAGATTACGGTTGAATGTGCTATGGGGATTACACCAACTTCATCATAAATTACCTGGAGCGCTTTCTGGTAGATTTTGTCGCGCTCATCCTGTTCAATGGTGGTCTTTCCCTTGATCATGAGGTTATGATACTCTTCGTTATGCCACTGGGTCCGGATGGATTCTGAGGCCAGTCCGTCGAAAAGGACTGCCAGGAAGTTGTCCGGATCACCGTTGTCACCGGTCCATCCCAGCTGGAAAAGGTCCATGTCATCCGGCTGTTCTCTTTGTTTTTTCAGATAAGTACCCCAGTCATAGCTGACGATCCTGGCATTGACACCGATTTTGGCAAGATCTGATACCATTGCTACGCCGACTTTGAGCCCTTCAGGGTTGTACGGACGGGGCACAGGCATGGACCAGAGGGTGATTTCACCAAGTCCTTTTCCATCCTTGAAGCCGGCTTTTTCGAGTTCTTTCTTTGCCAGATCCACATCATATGCATAACCTGGGATATCCTCGTTGTATCCCCACATGGTAGGTGGAATCGGGTTTTTGGCAACCTGGCCAAGGCCCTGGTAAATATTGTCTACAATGGCTTTTCTGTTAAGCGCATGTGCGATAGCCCGTCTTAGATGAACGTTGCTTTTCCACGGTTCCTTGGTGTGGTTGAAGGAAAGGTAGCCAATGTTCATGCCCGGCTGGGAAATCAGCTGGATGTTGGGGTCTTTTTCAGCCAATGGAATATCTGCGGGATTAGGGAACTGGCAGATATTGATATTACCGGTTTTAAGTTCCAGGAAACGTACAGAGTTTTCAGGAATTGAACGGAAGATAACCCTGTCGAAATAGGGGCCGCCGTTTTTGTCCCAGTAGTCACTGAATTTTTCAAGGATAATTTTATCATCTTTGACCCAGGAGACAAACTTGAATGGTCCTGTACCGACAGGTTTTCTCAAAAATTCAGTCGGGTTGGACAGAAAGGCGGTCGGGCTGATGATGTCGGCAAAATCCATTCCCATATTGGCCAGAAAAGGTGCTTCAACCCTTTTGAGTTTGAAAACGACCGTGTATTCATCCGTGGCTTCAATGCTGCCGATGGTGTCGTCCATTTCCATGGATACCCAGTATTCAGGTGTTCTTTCCTGTTTTGGAATATCGTATCCCTTGCCGAAGAATTTTACATTCCTATCTTTCATCATCCTGCCGATGGAAAAAACAACCGCATCGGCATTGAATGGCGTACCGTCATGAAATTTCACCCCTTTTCTAAGGTGAAAGGTATAGGTTTTACCATCCGGGGAGATATCCCAGGATTCGGCCAGTCCTGGTTCAAGTGCCGTGGATTCGTCTTTGTATGCAACCAGTGCTTCAAAAATGTTGTCACATACCATAAAAGAGTTGCCGTCAGTTTCATAGGCAGGGTCAAGACCGACACTGTCGCCGCCGCGGCCGAAGACAAATGTACCGCCGCTTTTCTGGGCGGCAAATGCCGACCCGCTGAACAACAGTAAAAATACCGCTAAAAGGATACCTAGTTTTTTCATTCTTCCTCCTTATGCATCGGGTTAAAATATCAATTCAGTTGTAAAAGAACCTCATTGCCTCATAGCAGTGATTTTTATCAATGTCAAAACAATTTATTCGTTCAAGGTTCTTTTCATTTAGTTGTGCGTATAGTAAAACAAAAGCCTGGAAACAATACCCACAATGACGGGAAAATAACATGAGCATACCGGAGAGGTATCCAGAGAATTTTGATATCATTGAACTTACCATGACCCTGATGCGTTTTAAAACCATGCACGGACACATGGACCAGATACATGACTGCATGGCGTATATTGCATCGATCCTGGAGCGGCATGACGTTATTTTCAGGCAATACGGTGTCGACGGGTATCCATCTTTGCTGGTCACACCGGAAAACGGGCGGTTGCCGGTTCTGCTGATGTCCCATATCGATGTCGTCGATGCCCCGGATGCCCTGTTTGAGCCAGCATTAAGGGACGGCAGGCTGTACGGCCGGGGCGGTTATGATGACAAATATGCCGTGGCCCTTTCCATGGTGCTCCTGCTCCAATGGATCTTCTGCCTTCGTGACCAGGGAAAGTCCCAGTCAGATATGCCGTTCGGCATACTGATCACCTCAGACGAAGAGATCGGGGGTTTGAGAGGGGCAAAAACCGTATTAAAAGATATTTGTCCGGATTTTTCAATTGTCCTGGACGGCGGCAGCAGCAATACCGTCGTTACAAAAGAAAAAGGCATTGCAAGAGTCCGGCTGACCGCCAGGGGGGTATCCGGCCATGCGGCCAGGCCATGGCTGGGCCGCAATGCCATAGAGATCCTGATGCAGGATTACTGGAAGATTAAATCCCATTTCAGGGGATCTGCCCCGGGTCACTGGCACCCGACATTGAACCCCGGGATCATCCACGGAGGCACCAGCGTGAACCAGGTGCCTGATAAATGCGAACTTTTCCTGGATATCAGGTACACTGAAAACGATGATATCCAGTCTATGCTGGACACCATTGAAACACAGGTTGAAAGTGAACTGGCACTGGAGACTCTCGATCCGGTTTTCGTCACGGGTCCGACACCGTTTCTTGACCGCATTCTGGCATTGTCACGGGATATTGCAACCGACTGTGAACACGGGGCAAGTGATGCCCGGCACCTGGTATCCTGCGGCCGGACTGGGGTGGTCTGGGGTGCTGACGGCAATCTGAGCCAGCATTCGGACAACGAACATGTGGACATCGCTTCTGTCACGACCCTGTACCGGCGGCTGGACAGGTTTGTGCAGGGGCTTGAAAAGCCGGCAGGCTGACGTTTTTAAGGATACTTGTTTCATGGGACCTAGAAAGGAAAAAATACAAGCCCTGGAAGAAAAGATGCAGGCGCTGGGTATCGAAAGATCGGACATTGAACTCAAGTTTATCAAGGCATCGGGCAGGGGAGGGCAGAAAATAAACAAGTCCTCTGTGGCAGTGTTTGTAAAGCACAATCCCACGGGCCTGACAGCCAAGTGCGGCAAACACAGGTCCCAGTACCTTAACCGTTTCTTAGCCCTTCGCACCCTCGTGGAAAAGATTGACAGGCATATCAATAATAAGAGCGATACACGGGATTATTCCAGGATTGTCAAACAGAAGAAAAAACGCAGGAAAAAGGCCAGGGCCAAGGTTGAGCAGGCTAAAAATGAATGATTTTGATCCAGTGATCCGATAACCGGGCAATACCTGAAGCATCAGCCATGTTGATCGTCTTATCCGGTTTTGCTAAAATGCTCCCAGCTGGCAGGGCTTGATGCGGTACTCTTTTTTTTCACAGGCATTGGCCACATCGAGGCGTTTCATCTTTAGCTCCCGGGCGATTTCCCAGCACGAAAGGCAGGATACCCGGCCATCCTCTACCGCTTCATCCAGGCGGGCTTCGAGCTCAGGCGGTATTTTTATTTCTGGATCCAGCAGTTTTCCCTTTGAACCATGACCGAAAAGCCCCAGCTGGCATTCGATGAGCCTTAATTCAAGCAGATCCGCCTGTATGCCGACCTGGCCGGGAGGGATGTTTTGGGCTCTGGCAATCCGGTGGAGGGATGAACAGGTTATTTTGCCGTCATTTGCTGCATCCATGATAAGGGGGCGCAGGGTTTCATCTATCACGGCTTCTTTATGCTTTCCGGCATAATGCCCACGGTCTTCATGTGTCATAATTCTATTCCGGTTTGACTCTTTTGATGGGTTAATATATCTTTTATTTGGACAATATATCAGAAAAAAAGGAAAAAACATATCATGAATAACACCCTTAACCGGAAAAAATTCCAGATGATTTACGTGGCATCCTGCGGTGAGGGAATCAATGCGTATCATCTTGTCCAGTCTGCAATGGTCCAGTTTCCGGACAGCACCATTACCATTGTCAAGATACCCCGTATCCGTTCCACTGAAGAAGTGGACCAGTTGTTCCAAAAGGCCAGGAGTATCGAGAGTCTTATAGTACATACCATTGTAAACAGCGAGCTTCGGCAGTATATCACCCGCAAGGGATTTGAATACAACATCGTTACCATAGACCTGATGGGGCCGGTGTTGTCGAGAATCGAAAATTTTCTGGGTACCCCGCCGCTGCAGCAGCCCGGCCTGTACAGGGAGATCCACCAGGTGGATCTCAAACAGGTGTCGGCCATTGACTTCGCCCTGTCCCATGACGACGGTCTGAACCCCGACACCCTGGACAGCGCGGAAATTATTCTGATAGGTCTGTCCAGGGCCGGAAAAACACCCTTGTCAATGTACATGGCCGTTACCGGATGGAAGGTCGCCAACGTCCCCCTGGTGCCGGATGTTCCCATGCCCCTGATTCTCGATCTTATCGACCGCCGGAGGATCATTGCCCTGGATATCAATGTCGACCAGCTGGCGGCCCACAGGAAAATGCGGCAGGAAAGGCTTGGAACCAAGGATATGTATTCCTATGTGATCCGCCAGGAAATTGAAAAGGAGATTAAACAGGCCCGTAAATATTATGTTGCAAAAGGGTATTCCATGATAAACGTCAGTAACAAACCGATTGAGAACAGTGCCGAGGAAATCATTGAAATGATTACCCGGCGTTTCAGGAACAAGGCCCATAAAAAGGAATAAAGAGTGTCAACAGTCCAGGAGAGGCGGCATAAAAAAGATGTTTGGTCAAAGCTGCTGATTGGATTCAATGTATCCGCATGGCTGCTGCTTTTGGTCATTCTCCTTGTTTTTCACAGGGCACAGCCTGAATTTGAAACTTTTTTCGACCGTTTTTTCAACCTGACACTGAGAACATTCTGGGATATCAGGTATGTCTACCTGCTGGTTTACTGCGTAATTCTTGGAATAGTGGTCAGTATGACAGGGCTTGTGATCAGTTTGTTCAGGGCCAGGCGGAAAACGGATCACCTGGCATCCCTTGTGATTATGTGCGGGGTGTCCCTGGTTTTACTCCTGGTTGCCTTATACCACATTTAGGTTGATAAGGATTCAAGATCTTTTTTCTCTGTGCCGATATGAACATTATGAAAAAATACAGATATTCGATCATAATGGGACTGTTTTTCTGCCTCATACTTTTTGGACCGGTCCGGGCCTTTGATTATGTTGTCGAGTTCAAGGCGGAACATTACAAACAGACAAACCTTGAATACAGCAACTTTCCCGAAGTGTACCATTCCATCCAGGTACACAGCACCGCAGGACCCAAGCTGCTGATCCTGACAGGCGATGACCATCAATACCGCACCTGGCTCAGGCAGTACATCGCTGCAAAAGCCAGTTTCATCGTCAAGGTTCCGGATGATGACAATGACCGGTTTATTTCATCAAAGGCCTATAATATCGACGTGAAGGCCGTTCACCCGTACAATGCCGAAAAATGGAGCCGCCCTGGCCCAGCAACGTCGGATTATCCTGTTATCCACGGAGATAAGCGCATTCTCGTGATCGATGCCAATAATGAAAGGGCAAAACTGATGGCCGACGTCATAGATCGTACAGGCTACAGGGCCGCTGTCTTTACACAGCCTGCCAAAGCCTATGCCGCATTCAGGCAGCAGCCGGGAAAGTTTGAAATGATCATTGTCGACCATGATACCCCGGGCGCAGGATCCGAGGAGTTTGTGAAAAAGATTCTTGATATCGATCATAAAATTCCCATCATGATCGGCACAACCTACCGGGACACAGACCGTTTGAAAGAATTGAGCGACACATTTGCTACAGCAGGTTCTGTAATGGTTGTGCCGGTTATTCTCAAGGATCTTAAAAACCGTATACAGGGGTTACTGGACCGGAAAGTGTAATCTGTCATGATACATCGATTGTGTTTTTTGCTGGGTATTTATTTCCTGTGTGCCTGGGGATCCTCTGCAGGTGCTGACACGTTCGCCTATAATGAGACCCGGGCCAGTTTTGAAAATTTCATCAGGTGTGAACTGACCCGGACTGACGCAAACAACCATTTTGGCGGCCGGGACTTTACCATCACCATGGTCAACTTCTACAATGTCCAGGCTGAATCCGATATCAAGATCGTCACCGGCGCTGTCGACTGTTTTGTCGAGAATGAAGTCAAAACCCTTTATGTGGCTCTTGGCCTCAACCGGGTGCTGGACAAGGAAAAAGTGTCTTATTACCTCATCCGTAAAAAGGATTTCAGTATCCTTGCCACTGAGCTCATCCAGCACCCTTACAAGGAAAGGTGTCCCTGGTCCCAATACTGGATCGATACAGACTGATCCGGATTTTATCAGTTCCGGCGGTTCACGCCTTGTTTTCCGCGCTCTTGATAGCTGCCTGGGCTGCCGCCAGCCGGGCTATCGGTACCCGGTAGGGAGAGCATGACACATAGTCCAGTCCGGCATTGTGGCAGAATACTACCGAGGCTGGATCTCCACCGTGTTCACCACATATCCCGAGCTTGAGGTCCGGGCGCACTGCCCTGCCTTTTTCAACCGAAATATCGATTAACCTGCCTACCGCTTCCTGGTCCAATGTCTCAAAAGGATCGGAATCAAGGATGGCGTTGTTGATATAATCATTCATAAAGGCGCCGATGTCGTCACGGCTGAAACCGAAGGTCATCTGGGTCAGGTCATTCGTGCCGAAAGAGAAGAACTGGGAGTAGGCAGCCATTTTATCCGATATCAGTGCCGCCCTGGGTATTTCGATCATGGTTCCGAACATGTAGGGAATTTTTTCAATTTTGTACTGGTCCAGGATATCCTTGTACACTTCATCGACAATATCCTGTACAAAAGACAGTTCCTTTTCGTTACAGGTGACAGGTACCATGATTTCCGGCAAAGGCGTTTTTCCATTGCTGAGCAGTTCGGCTGCGGCCTCCAGTATGGCCTTTACCTGCATTCGAGTGATTTCAGGATAGGTGATTCCGAGCCTGACCCCACGGTGACCGATCATGGGGTTGGATTCTTTGAGTTCCAGGCTTCGCTTGATAACTTCTTCAAGATCGATGCCCAAAGCTTCGGCTATCTCGTTGCGGTTCCGGTCGGACTGGGGCACAAATTCATGGAGCGGTGGATCCAGGAGCCTTATGGTCACGGGTTTCTGGTCCATGACATCCAGTGTGCCCATGATTTCGTTTTTAACAAAGGGGAACAGTTCATCCAGGGCCCGGGTTCGTTCTTCCACGGAATTGCTGAGAATCATTTTCCGCAGCAGGAAAAGGGGCCGGTCGGAGTCGGCACCGTAAAACATATGTTCGGTCCTGAACAGGCCGATGCCTTCCGCGCCGAAATCAATTGCGGTCCGGGCATCCTTGGGTGTATCTGCGTTGGTGCGTACCTTCATGGTGCGGTATTTATCCGCAATGGTCATAAATTCCTTGAACTGCGGGTTTTCAGAAGCGTCTTTCATGTTCAGCCGGCCGTCGTATACAAGGCCCTTGGTGCCGTTCATCGTGAAAAAATCTCCCTCGTTGTAGATTTTCCCCTGCACGGTCACCTGCTTGTTTTTTGTATCGAGTTTAAGGGCACCGGCGCCGACAATACAGCATTTACCCCATCCCCTGGCCACCAGGGCCGCGTGGCTTGTCATGCCGCCGCGAGCCGTCAGGATTGCAGCTGCCGCCCGCATTCCTTCTATGTCTTCGGGGTTTGTTTCCTCACGGACCAGGATGACCTTTTTATTCTTTCTGGCCCACAAAACAGCATCTTCCGCCGTGAAAACGATCTGGCCAAAGGCGCCGCCGGGACCTGCAGGCAGGCCTTCCGCCACCACGAAGGCTGTCTTTTCTTCTTCCGGGTCCACCACCGGATGCAGCAGGTCGTCAAGATATTTGGGGTCCATGCGGTTGATCATGGTTGTTTCGTCAATCAGCCCCTGTTTGAACATGTCCATGGAGATTTTCAGGGCAGCGGCGGATGTGCGCTTGCCCGACCGGCACTGGAGCATGTACAGCCGGCCTTCCTGGATGGTGAATTCAATGTCCTGCATGTCCTTGTAGTGGTTTTCAAGGGTGGTACGGATATTGTAAAGCTCCTGGTAAAGTTCAGGCATCACTTCTTCAAGGGATGGCAGCACATCATTCTGTTTGTTCCTGGTGGCCTTGTTTATGGGGTTGGGAGTACGGATACCCGCGACCACATCTTCACCCTGGGCGTTGGGGAGCCACTCTCCGTAAAATTCATCCTCCCCGGTGGCCGGATTCCTGGAAAATGCCACACCGGTGGCGGACTCGCTGCCCATGTTGCCGAACACCATGCTCTGGACATTCACTGCAGTTCCCCATTCATCCGGGATCAGTTCAATTCTGCGGTAGGATACGGCCCGTTTTCCGTTCCAGGATTTGAAAACAGCACCAATGGCACCTAAAAGCTGCGCTTTTGGATCATCGGGAAATTCATAACCAAATGTCTGCTGAATCTTGTTCTTGAATTTGGCACACAGCTCTTTCATTTCTTCTGTGGTGATATCGGTATCGTTGCAGTATCCTTTGTCGTTTTTGAGCTCATTCATGATAATCTCAAGGTTCAGGCGGATTCCCATTCCGTCGGGGGGAGAAATCTGCTCCGCTTTTTCCATGACCACATCGGCATACATCATGATCAGGCGCCGGTATGCATCGTACACAAACCATTCGTTGCCTGTTTTACGGATAAGTCCGGGTATGGTAGTGGAGCAAAGCCCTACATTGAGAATGGTTTCCATCATGCCCGGCATGGACTGCCGGGCCCCGGAACGGCAGGAGACAAGCAGCGGATTTTCAGGATCGGAAAATCCCATGCCCATCTGGTCTTCTATCCGGGCCATGGCCTCGTCGATTTCAGCGTAAAGGTTCTTGGGAAACTGGCCGCCGAGCCTGAAGTATTCGTTGCAGCAGTCTGTCGAGATAGTGAAGCCGGGAGGGACAGGCAGTCCGAGTTTTGCCATTTCAGCAAGATTGGCGCCCTTTCCGCCCAGAAGGTTTTTCATGCCCGCATTTCCGTTAGTCCCCGATGGTCCGAAGTGATAAATGTATTGTGTCATGCCACCCTCGTCATTAATGATTTTTAATCGAAATAATTTATTCTATATGAAAGTCATGCCGAAAAATCAAGTCCAACTGAGCACAATAATGGTTTATCAAATTTCAGTGCGGTGTTATAATCCTTTTTTTTTAAAATCAATTGTTAACCAGATAAAGACTTAAGACCCCTGATGCTCAATATTGAATCAGTTTTTAAAAGCTTTGGCGGCCAGGCCCTTCTTGAAAATGCATCCCTCCAGATCAATCCCGGGGAGCGCATCGGCCTGGTGGGCAGGAACGGCCACGGCAAAACGACACTTTTGAACATGATCATTCAAAAAGAGTTCCCTGATGAAGGTCAGATTCTCATTCCCAATGATTACCGGATCGGGTTTTTGCCCCAGAAAATCAGCTTTACACGTTCCAGTGTAGTAGAAGAATGCAGCCTCGGCCTTCTTTACCACGAAAAGGACCAGGTGTGGAAGGCCCGGAAAATACTGGCCGGCCTTGGATTTGAAGATGATGATTTTGACAGGGATCCAGGTGTTTTCTCCGGCGGTTACCAGGTCCGGCTCAACCTGGCAAAGGTACTGGTTTCAGAACCTGACCTGCTGATCCTGGACGAGCCGACCAACTACCTGGATATAACGTCCATCCGCTGGATCACAGGATTCCTGCAGGCATGGCCAAGGGAACTGCTGCTCGTGACCCATGACCGTTATTTCATGGATGCGGTTGTCACACACATTGCCGGTATACACCGCCTGAAGATAAGAAAAATTCCCGGGGACACGTCAAAATATTATGACCAGGTAGCCCAGGATGAAGAAGTTTATGAAAAAACCAGGGCCAACGAAGAAAAGCGGGTAAAGGAAATCGAAACGTTTATCACCCGGTTCCGTGCCAAGGCCAGGCTTGCCAACATGGTTCAGTCCCGTATCAAGACCCTTGAAAAAACAAAGGTCAAGGAAAAGCTTTCCCGGATTCAGTCCATCAGGTTTTCCTTTAATGAGTGCGATTTTTCTGCAAGGCAGATGCTGCAGATCAAGAACCTTTCATTTTCATATGATCCGTTGGTTCCTTTGATCCGTGATTTCAACCTGACAGTGTCCCCCGGGGACCGAATTGCCATTGTCGGCCGGAACGGGAAGGGGAAAACCACGTTGCTAAAGCTTATTACAGGGCGACTGGAAGGTAAAAGCGGCAGCCTGCAATACCATCCGGCTGTCCGCCATGGATATTTCGAGCAGACGAACATACAGAGCCTGAACGACAGCTTTACCGTTGAAGAGGAACTGGTTCTGGCCCATCCGGATTCAGACCGGCAGGCAGCCAGGAATATCTGCGGCGCAATGATGTTTGACCAGGACAATGCATTGAAGAAGATATCGGTGCTGTCCGGGGGGGAAAAGGCCCGGGTCATGCTGGGCAAGCTTCTGGTGACACCTTTGAATCTCCTGCTTCTCGATGAGCCCACCAACCACCTGGACATGGAAACCTGCGACGGTTTTATCGAGGCTCTTGATAATTTCAGCGGGGCTGTTATTATTGTAACCCATAATGAAATGTTTCTTCACTCGCTGGCCAACCGGTTGATAGTTTTTAAAAACAACTCTGTATCTGTTTTTGAAGGTGATTATCAAGAGTTCCTGGACAAGGAAGGATGGGAAGACAGCCAGGAAGAGGACAGCAGCGACACCCCGAAGCCGGCGGTGATTTCCAAGAAGGAACTGCGGCGTCAGCGCTCCATGATCGTTGCAAAAAAAGGGAAAGAACTGGCACCTCTCCAGGAAGAGATAAAGACGGTCGAAAACAGGATAGATGAAATGGAAAAGCGGATCAAGGGGTTGCAGGAAGTGATCATTGACGCTACCCGGAACAATGACGGGGCCAAAATACAAACCTGCTCCAAACAGATCAACACACTGGAAACAGATATTGAAAGCATGTTTGACCGTCTCGAGACTGCAACACAGACCCATGACAGACTGAACGCAGCCTATGACGAGCAGCTCAGGGAACTTGAAAGGTGACAAAGAATGGACAGGCGAAAATTTCAATTCATATACGGCATAATTATTGTGATTGTCGGCATTTTGGTTATTTACAGAATCCCTCAGATGATGGTAAGAGTTGAAGACATAGAGTATTTTGCCAATTCTTCCGGCCTGGTCAGGCTCAGTTTTTTTCTGCTGGGCGGCTTGCTGATCCTGGCCGGCGGCCAGAAAATTTATAAAAATTACAAATAAGTCCTTATAGAACAGGTAATTTCTCAAATGAAGCCGGATCAGAAAACGCAGAAGAAAGACAAGACATCCAGCCTGAAAGCCACCATCAAGGACCAGTCTGGCGCCGGGAAAACCAAGATCGGTGAAATTCTTTCAAAAGAAGGACAGATTACCAGCCTCCAGCTCCAGGAAGCGCTAGATCTGCACAGGAAAACCGGTGAGATGCTTTCGGCAATTCTTTTGAACAAAGGATTCATCGATCCCAATACCATAGTCAATGTGCTAGGGCGCCGCTACAATTATACAATTATTCCCTTTTCCGATATCAGGCCGGCTGAAAACGCTCTCAAGCTGCTGACCTTTGAAAAGGCAAAGAAGCACATGGCGATCCCCTTGAAGCTCAAGGGAGACGATCTTGTCGTGACCATGACGGAACCGACCAATACGGATGCGGTACAGGAACTGCAGCAGGTAACCGGCAAGAATATCAAGGTCTGCGTGTCAACGGAAAATGACATTATCCAGGGCTATCGTGATTATTACAAAATAAGTGACGATGAATACAAAGAGTTCCTGCATTTTGAAGATGAGGCTGAAGACGACGAGCCTGTGACCTCGGTTGAGGATTTTGGTTCTCTTGTGTCTGAAGCAGCCGAGGAGATCGAGGTAGGGGCTGAAGAACGGTCTCATGATTCAGACGCGTTCATGGCATCTGATGCCCCCATCATCAAGCTGGTCAACGGAATTTTGACCAAAGCCATGAATGACGGAGTCAGCGATATCCATATCGAGCCCTTTGAAAAATCTTTCCAGGTCCGCTACCGTCTTGACGGCAGCCTCTATAAATCGATGAACCTGCCGTTGAGTATCCGGAACGCGGTCATTTCGAGAATGAAGATCCTGGCGGAACTCGATATCGCTGAACGGCGCGTACCCCAGGACGGCCGCATCAAGTTGAAATTCGGCAAGAAAAAAGCCGTGGATTTCAGGGTATCCACCCTGCCCACCCTTTACGGAGAGAGCATTGTCCTGCGTATCCTGGACCAGAGCGCTTTAAACATCGATCTGACCAAGCTCGGGTTCGAAGACCAGACATTTGCCAGCCTTAAAAGATGTATTTCAAGGCCCTACGGCATGATCCTGGTTACAGGACCTACCGGCAGCGGTAAGACCACCACCCTTTATTCCGTGCTGAACCGCCTGAACAAGGAGGACACCAAAATCCTGACAGCTGAAGACCCGGTTGAATTCAATTTCAAGGGCATCAACCAGGTAGCGGTGAAAGAAGAGGTCGGCATGACCTTTGCCGCCGCCCTGCGATCCTTTCTGCGCCAGGACCCTGATATCATCATGGTTGGTGAGATCCGGGACAAGGATACTGCGGAAATCGCCATCAAGGCCTCCATGACCGGTCACCTTGTGTTCTCGACCCTCCACACAAACGATTGTCCGGCCACGGTCAGCAGGCTCCTTGATATCGGTATCCCTTCTTACATGGTGGCCTCTTCTTTGACCATGGTGCTGTCACAGCGCCTGGTCCGCCGCCTGTGCCCTGAATGCAAGCAGGAAGTGACCGGGTATGATCCAAAGGATCTCGAGCTGTACGGGTTTGACAAAAACAATTTATCCGATTTGAAAATCATGGGCCCCAAAGGATGCCCGAACTGCAACGGTACAGGATACAAGGGCCGGGTCGGACTTTATGAACTCATGGAGGTCACGGACGAGGTCAACAAGGCTATCAGTGCCGAGGTTCCTGAAGACCAGCTTCGCAAGATAGCCATACAGGAAGGCATGGTAACCCTGAGGGACGCCGGGCTGCACAAGATCAGGGAAGGGGAGACCTCCCTTGAAGAGGTGCTCAAGAAAACCAGCATTACCAAGGAAGCTTTGCCAAGTTACCTGATAAATCCGGATGTAGAGCAATATGAAGACAAGGATGTGATAATCCGGGAAGGCAACAAGGACATTGATTTTTTCAAACTGGTCCAGGGAGCTCTTTACGTGGTCAAGGGCGGCAAGGTGATTGCCGAAATAGTCGAGCCGGGTGATTATTTCGGTGAAATGTCGGCCATTACGGGAGAACCCAGGTCAGCTTCCATTGTTTCAAAGGGGCGGTCCACCATCAAGCGGTTCCCGGGTGACAAGCTCCATGAGATTATTGAAAAATACCCGGACGTGGCCAAGCACCTGTTCACGGTACTTGCCAACCGTCTCAACAAAACCGATAAAATGTTCGTCAATATGCTCAAGCAGCGCCAGAAAATTCAAAAAGCCAGTGTGGAATAGTTTTTCACTTTACAAACCTTTTGTGGGCTGATACGTGACAGTTACGGGATGTTATGGCCAAACCCCTTAATTTTTGAATTTTAAAGAGACCGCTACTCATGAAAAAATTTACGGTTACATGGGATGAAATACACGTTATCCGTTATCAGTCAAATGTTCGGGCAATCGGAGGCAAAATGGCCGAAAAAATTGTGAAGACCAATTTTAAAAAAATTCGGTCCATGGACGCTAAAAAAACAATCCAGAAAGCCGTTCATGTAAAAAACATTCAGATAAGGCAGGATACGGGTGTATAACTGCAGGGCGAGTTTTGTCAGGGCGCGCCGATTGATTTCATATTAGAACTTTTGAACAAAAGAGAGGGAAAAAATGGATGTGACCATTACCTACTGCGTGGTCTGAAACTACCAGCCACGCGCGGCCGGTCTGGCTGCAAAAATAAATGAGGCGCTGGGTATCGATGCCCGGCTTGTCGAAGGCAGCAAGGGAGCCTTTGAGGTCATGGCGGACGACCACCTGGTTTATTCAAAAAATGAAACCGGCAGATTCCCGGAACCGGATGAGGTTGTAGAAAAAATAAAAACGATGACATAACAAGTCTTTGAGGTGAACGACAATGTTTCACCCGGAGCGAACATGGGGATAAAAATGAAAACCGTGGCAGCTGCTGTTATTTACAGGAAAAATACTGTTTTACTGGCCCGGCGCAAGGCTGGAGAAGATCTTGCCGGGTTCTGGGAGTTTCCCGGCGGTAAGGTGGACGGAAATGAAAGCTTCCAGGAATGCCTGGCACGTGAACTTGAAGAAGAGCTCGGAATAAAGACTGTTCCCGGTGATATTCTGGTCGAGGTCAACCATGAATATCCCAGCGGAGAAATTAGGCTGGTGGCCATTGAAACAAAGATACCGGAACCGGATCAGCCGGTCCGGCTGTCTGTACATGACAAATACGTCTGGGTGCCTGTTCCTACATTGCTTGAATACAACCTGGCACCAGCGGACATTGCGGTGGCACAGCACTTGATCAGTTCCCTGTAGTTTTAAACCGCCATGAAAATTCTTCTGACCAATGACGACGGGTACCAGGCACCCGGAATCCTCATGCTGTATAACACATTGAGCCTGGAACACGAAGTCGTCCTGGTCGCGCCTGACAGGGAGAAAAGCGCCGTGGGCCATGGCATAACCCTGAACCAGCCCCTGCTTATCGCCCCGGTCGAAATGCCCGGTGGTGGTGCCGGCTATGCCGTGACAGGAACACCGGCTGACTGCATCAAGCTCGGGCTGTTCGAACTGTTTGACACCCCCCCTGACCTGGTGATAGCCGGAATCAACCCGGGAAGCAACACCGGGATCAACATAAATTATTCCGGCACGGTCGGGGCGGCCAGGGAGGCTGCATTGAACGGCATTTTAAGCATGGCCGTATCCATCAGGGTTGCCGACACACTGGACTACCAGGGTATTTCAAAGTTCATTGCCCGTCTCCTTCATCAGCTGCACAGGTTCGATCTTGCTCCCGGCACTTTTTTGAATATCAATTCACCCGGTATCGGTATCAGCAAAATAAAGGGCATTCGCGTTACCCGCCAGGCCCTTGACAACCTGTCCACGGGGTTTGAAAAACGGACCGACCCCAAACGCCGGGATTACTACTGGTACGGCAGATACGATCCCGGTACCAGCGACCCTGACACAGACGAGACGGCCCTTCTGGACCAGTGCATCTCCATAACACCCCTTCATTGTGACATCACGGATTACAAAGCTATGTCACAAATTAAAACCACCGGTCTCAAGGGACTGCTGGACTGATCAGGGCAGTTGCAATTCCTAATACCGGTAAAATCATCTTTTAGCTGGATATAATCTAATAAGGAGTTCATGAGTGATGACAATTGGAAAACGTATTATTGAAACTGCCATGGAAAACGGAGCGACACTTGCCGGCATTGCAGGCATGGATGCTGTCAAGGCCTCTGCTTCGCATACGATATATAATAAAATGGGAGATTATGCAGGAGTCGGCAGTGTTAAAGATGATGCAGTCCCGGATAATAAATTATTCACCTGGCCTGATTCTGCAAAATCTGTACTCGTGATTGGACTTTCCCATCCAGCGGATAAGCCGGAGCTTGACTGGTGGGATGGCAGAGGTACCCCTGGAAACCGTATTTTGATTGATATTGTAAAGCAGACAAGCCAGCAGATTGAAAACGACCTGAAAGTGACAAGCAGTAAGCTTTCCTATTATGTTGAAAAAGGAGGAATTTTTCTCAAGGATGCAGCTGTCCTGGCCGGGCTTGGATGTATCGGAAAGAACAATATGCTTATAACTCCTTCAAATGGTCCTAGAATCAGACTCAGAGCTTTATTGCTGAATGCCAAGATACATTCAACCGGACCAATAGCCTTTGATCCCTGTGCCGACTGTAAAGTTTACTGCAGAAGGGTTTGTCCGGAAAATGCCATGGATCAGAAAGCTGCAATTTTTGAAACAATTGAATTTTCAGATCATTTGCCTGGAAGAGAGGGCGTTTACAATAGAGAAATTTGTAACGTTAGAATGGAAAAGGATGTTGCAAAAAGCTCTGAAAATAATTCTGAAAATAATAATGGTAAACAACCTGAGGTAAAATATTGCAGAAAGTGTGAGCTTGTATGCCCGGCAGGTAAACCCGGGGGTTTGAAAAACTGATTGTTGGAACTGACAAGGAGATGGGATGCTGTATATCGTTTTAGGCGGGATTGGATGCCTTATCGGGTTGACGGCCTTCAGGGAGCTTGGATGGTTGTATGGAATCGCTGTCGGCCTGCTGGCCGCCGAAGTCCATAAGCTTCGAAAACGGATGACCGCTCTGGAAAGTATTGTTTCTGACCGTCAGCCTGTTTTGGATGAACCGTCTCCAGCCGATGAGCCTTTGCCGGCCGATGAGCCTTTGCCAAAAGATGATACAGACGTTTATGAAGATGTTGCCGTTTCTGTTATCCGGGACAAAAGCACAGCAAAAAAACTTTCCCCGATTACCGGGTCAAGACCCCAAAAGTTTGAATTGCCCACCGGAAAAAACCGGTCAGCTGATAATATGATTGCCAGAACCTGGAATTGGATAAAGCGTTTTTTTACAACAGGCAACATTATGGCCAAAATCGGTGTTGTCATCCTTTTTTTCGGATTTTCATTTTTATTGAAATACGCTGCCCAGAGAAACATGGTTCCCGTTGAGTTCCGCCTGACAGGTGTTTTTATCGTCGGTACGGCGATGCTCTTTACAGGCTGGCGGCTGAGACACCATAAACTGGTGTACGGGCTGCTGCTCCAGGGGGGAGGCATCGGGGTGCTTTACCTTACCATTTATGCGGCCGCAAGGTTTTATCATCTGCTGCCTTATGGATTTGCATTCGTGGTCATGTTTTGCCTGGTGGTGCTTTCGGGTATTCTTGCCGTGCTTCAGGACGCCCGGTCCCTTGCGGCCAGCGGTGCGATCGGCGGCTTTCTCGCACCGGTGCTCATGTCCACCGGCAGCGGAAGCCATGTGGTGCTTTTTTCATATTATGCATTGCTGAATTTCGGTATCCTGGGAATCGGATGGCACAAGGCATGGAGGGAGTTGAACCTTATCGGATTTGTATTTACCTTTGGTATCGCATCCCTTTGGGGAGGACGTTATTACCATCCCCGGTATTTTTCCACTACCGAACCGTTCCTTATCCTGTTTTTCCTTTTTTACGTTATGATTGCCGTGTTGTATGCTCTGCGTCAGCCGCTGAAACTGAAGGGGTACGTCGACGGCACCCTGGTTTTCGGGACGCCTCTGGCGGCTTTTGGCCTGCAATACGCCCTTGTTCGTGATTTTACTTACGGTATGGCTGTCAGTGCGCTTTGTCTTGGACTTTTTTATGTGTTCATGGCCTCCTTTCTCTGGCGAGTCGGGCGGCGGCGAGGAATCCAGGGGTTTGACCTGATCAGCGAATCTTTTCTGGCTTTTGGTGTTGTGTTCGGCTCCCTGGCAATCCCGCTGGCCCTCGACGGCCGCTGGACATCGGCTGCATGGGCACTGGAAGGAAGTGCCATTCTGTGGGCAGGTGTCCGGCAGAACCGCATTTTGGCCAGATGTTTCGGAATACTGCTTCAGGCGGGAGCCGGTATTTTTTTCCTGTCGGCCTTGAGTGTGCCATTTCAAAGGGTACCCGTGGTAAACAGTTTTTTTGTGGGATGCATGCTGATCAGCCTGGCCGGGTTTTTTTCCAGCTGGTATCTTATGCGTTCGTCAAGCCGATTGTTCCGGTGGGAGCAGGTTGCATCGTCGTTTCTGATGGTATGGGGCTTTATCTGGTGGTTTGCCGCAGCCCTGATAGAGATCGAGCGGTTTGTAGCCTTTCAGGATGAGGTCAATGCTGCATTGATGCATGCCGCGGCAAGCTTTCTTGCCGTATCAATAATAAGCCGGCGCCTTTCGTGGAAAGCTTTTTCCCGGCCGGCCCTTCTTTTTTTGCCTGCAATGGGAATGGCAGCCCTGTACTATGCCATTTATGCCGGCGCTCCGGTGACCCTGAATTTGAACATGAATTTATTTGCAGGGCTTGGAGGTATCTCATGGACAGTAGCGTTCCTGGTACAGTACCGGCTGCTGTTTGCCTGTGAAAGCCAGTGGCCGTCTAAAATCGTGTCTTTCTGGCACCAGTGTACCTTTTGGCTCCTGATATTTGTGGTGGCCCATGAAGCCGCTCATTACACGGGTGTAATCGCGAACGGGGGGCAGGCATGGCGTTACTGTGCATGGGGACTCGTTCCGGGATTGGCGGTTCATGGGCTGATGGCCTGGGGGGATCGTCTTGCATGGCCTGTAAGGCGTTTTCATGATGTCTATTTCGGTGCCGGAATAGCGCTGCCGGTGGCCCTGATATTCGGCTGGGCGCTTCTGATCAATCTTTATCATGGTGACCCTGCTCCCCTGCCATATATCCCTGTCTTCAATCCGGTTGAAATAACCCAGTTTTATCTTCTTTTTCTGGTATTATACTGGATCGATCGTCATAAGGCCTGGCTGGGCAGCCTGGAAGCCAACCTGAATACTGGAAACTGGAAAATGGGGGTATACGGGGCGATATTTCTGCTGCTTAACGCGATGGTTGCCAGGACGATTCATTTCTATGCCCACGTGGCCTATACCGGAAACGGCCTTTACGACTCGACGCTTTTCCAGGCCGCTATCGCTATTTTATGGGGTGTTACGGCCCTGTTGGTCACCCTGGTCGCTACCCGGAAAAAAAGTCGCCCGGCATGGATCGCGGGGGGCGTCATCCTTTCACTGGTAGTTTTCAAGCTATTTCTGGTGGACCTGTCCGGAACAGGTACTGTGGCCAGGATTGTATCTTTTTTGGGGGTGGGAACCCTCATGCTGATGATCGGTTACTTTTCACCTATACCCCCCGCACGGATTTCGGAGGAAGAATGAATTTATTTTCAAAACTGCTGATTTTCACAATGGCATCAGTATTCTGCCTGTTGTTCGTTCAACCATCTGCCGCCGAAATCCGGCCCGCTGATTTTGCCTATGGCATGCCCATCGAGCTTACAGGCGGCAATGCCGTTTATCGTGTGTCGCTGCCCCTTGAAGTTTATGAGACAACAACCCGCAATGATATGGGAGATATCCGGGTTTTCAACAGTGCCGGGACCGTGGTGCCCCACGTGATCCGTCAGCCTGAAAACAATCGTTTTGAAAAAGAGGTCAAGACCCCTCTGCCGTTTTTCCCGTTGTATCGACATATCGGTCAGTCCGGGAAAAAGGACCTTACCATGCGGATCGAAAAAAAAGAAGATGGTACTATCATCAATGTGGTATATGATGAAACCGCGGCT
>CAYNHL010000025.1:0-34173 GCA_964397015.1 uncultured Desulfobacterales bacterium
TATACTGCCTGATGAAAGCCCTCTTTGCAGAAATGCGTGAAGGGACGCTGCCTTTGGAGAAGCAGCGGATCAAGGATGCCCTGGCAGAAATTAAGTCTGCCAAATAATACCAGCATGTAAATAAATACAGTGAGTTACCATATTTACAGGAATTGTTATTGAACCCACAATTGTGCGGCTTTCTGGCCGTTACCGCATCAGCAGCAGCCTGGGGAATGTCGGGAATATTCGTGACCTATATTGTCGACATCTCGGGCTGCTCCTCCGTCGCGCTGGCTTTCTGGCGCGACACGGCCACCGCAGCCGCCCTGCTGACATTTTCGTTATTACGCTCTTGTTTGGGTATTTCCATCCGGCGCAATGACATCCCCTGGTTTGTCGGTATGGGCGGCTGCCTTGGCTTTTTTCACGTATTCTACAACAAGAGTATCCTTTTGAACGGGGCATCTGTGACCACCGTTGAGCAGGCGGCCATGCCGGCCTTTGTTACACTGGCAGCATGGTACCTGTGGAAAGAACCCATCAACCGGAAAAAACTGGTATCCATGGCAGTTATTTTTCTGGGTACGGTCATGGCTTCCGGAATAGACTTAAGAGATCTGAAATCCCTGAACGTGGCCGGGCTTGCGGTCGGATTGACAGTTCCGGTTTTCTATGCCGGGTGGACCATTGCCGGAAAGCAGGTTGTGGGAAGATATGGAGCTGTGTTCAGCCTGGGGATCGCGTTTGGCATCGCCGCCCTTATCCTGCTTTTTTTCCAGCCGTTTGCCGTGCAGCCATCCGGGCTCGATATCCGTGTTGCCTTTCTTTTTGCGGGCCTTATCGCAGTTTCGACCATAGGCGCCTTTACCCTTTACATGGTCGGGCTGACCTATATCCAGGCCAGTGTAGCCAGCATTGTGGTCATGTCGGAGATTATGTTTGCAGGTATCTATGCCCGGATTTTCCTGGATGAGCGACTGACTCCTGTGCAGATCGCGGGCGCGTTATGTGTCATCTCGGGAGTGATCTGGCTGTCCAGCCGCCGGAATAATCAGGCCTGATTGTTCAGCATGACTTCAAGAATGCGGTCAATGTCTCTTTGCGCGGTTTTGGCATCGAGGGTGCAGCCGCCTGCCCCGTCATGACCGCCGCCGCCGTATTGCTTGAGCAGGTTGCCGATATTGACGCGGCAGCCCGGGGTAAAAATATTCTTGCCGATACTCAAGAGCACATGTGTTTTTTCCTTTTCTTTGTACCTGATCTTGATGCTGGCCGTGATATGCGGAAAAAGTGAATAAATAAGGAAACGGTTGCCTTCAGGGACCTTTTCTATGGGGCGAAAATCAGTGAGGCTGATGGTGTCGTAAATTTTGGTATACGCCTTGAGGTATTCACCCAGGGACCTGTTTTGTTCTATTACCCTGCGGCATTTTTTTTTGACCAGAACGTCGGCCATTATTTCCTGTACCGGTTTTTGCCGGAGCAGTTCTACCAGGTGCTCCCAGTAAGGCGCATCCATTCCGTCATTGTTCTGAATGGTCATGGACAGCAATACGTGGGGATAACGTTCAGGATTAAGCACCTGGTCCATTGAAAGTTCGGCGGCATCGATGATATCGGCATGATGGATCAGTTCATCGAACATAGAAGAGATTGTGTCCTGGTTTTGAAAATAGTGGTACACCACACCGGCTGCCGAAGGGGCGATGCTAAATGCGCCGGGGACTGGATTCAACGGAGCGTTGGATACATGGTGATCAAACCACATTGAGCAGCGGGCATCATGGGGCAGGTTGGCAATGATATCACCCGGCTGAATATCGGCTGCACCGGTCTGCACCTGCCCGGGTTCGACCCACATCACAGGCAGTTTCTCTTTTAAAGCCTCTCTTATAATCACTGCACAGACAATGCCGTCAAAATCGGGCCGGGTCACAATCCTTTTAAATTGAGGTTCCATATTTTTTATCCTATCTGTTTTGATTCAAAAGTCAATATAAATCCAAAGGGCACTCTCGTCCGGGACAGGGATGGCAAAAGCGTTCGCATAACAGGAGATAAGTTTTAAGATAAAATGATGGTTGTGCCCTAATAGAAAAGACTTGTAATTTGCATCAAGTCCCTTTATTAGTAAAGAAAATGGGACACGCCGATATCGACATCAAGGATCGAAGGACTTTCCCTAGGACAGATCCGCTGAACCATCTGCTTGAGAGTGTGTTATCTCTTTTCAATTCCAGGCAGGCAATCCTTTTCAGCGGCACTGATTCGACTTATGAACGTTTTTTGCCTTCAGTCGCCTGGGACCGGGCCGTTGTAGACCGGGTCACCGGCAATGGAAAGCACGGCCGTTTTTCCCGGTGGTTTCGTGCCAGGCTCATGAAGCTCAAAGGGCCTGATCCGGTGTATCATTTATCTACTGTATGGTCTGAAAAACCTGAACCTGGCCAGGGAATTATCGGATATATTTTAAGGAATCATGAGGATTATTATGAAAAAGGCTCCAGCGTATTCATATGTCCGCATACAGGCAAAAAAGCCTTTGGGCCATTGTTTTTCACTTATGACAAAAGCAGTATCAAGAAGATCTCAGAGCCGGTTCAGCTCGAACGGTCCTTTATCCGGCAGTTCAGTCCCAAAAATGTGATCTTTATAAGCCTGCCGTCTTATGGGGTCCTGGCGCTCAGCTCATCGGATACATCTCTTATGGAAACGGCGGGGGACAGATTTGTGCATTCAGGATCGTTGTCCCAGCGGCTGGATAACCTGATCGAGCTTGTTGAAACTGTATCCCTGGCCTGTCTGGGTCAACTCAGGGGGCGGCAGGGATCCCGGCTGCTGTGGCATAAAGAGCAGAAACTGAGACAATTATCAGGCATGCTGGTTGAAAGCAGGCAGGAATCTTTTGATTTATATGAACATGCTCCGGCCGCCTTTTTTTCATTGAACGATGCAGGCGTTATCACCCGCTGCAACCAGCGGGCCGAACAACTGTCCGGGTACGGGCAATCGGAACTCAAGGGAAAAAGTGTGCTCCATCTTGTGGCTGACAAACTGGAAATGGCGCAGAAGCAGCGGTATATTCTCAACTGCCTTGAAAAAGACATCCCGGTAAGTGACATGGAACTTTTGATATGTCGAAAAAACAATGAACATGCCTGGATCCGCCTGACCTTAGATACCGTCAAGGACCGGCATGGAGCGCTTGTGGAACTCAGGGCGATGGCCCTGGATATTTCCTCCCAGAAAACCCTTGAAAGACAGTTGGTCCAGTCGCAGAAAATGGAGGCCCTCGGGTCCATGTCCCAGGGTATTGCCCATGATTTCAACAATATCATTTCACCGATTTTCGGGTGTTCGCAGCTGCTTTTGATGGATACGCGTTCAGACAGCCTGGCGAAGAAAAACCTGGAAATTATTCACCAGTGTGCAAGACATGCAAAAGATCTTGTCGAGCAGATATTGACATTTGCCGGCCGCAAACAGGATGAATTCACAAGGGTTGAAATCGCCTCACTGGTCCGCAGGGAACTTGCAATCGCACAATCCTGCAAACCTGTGTCCATAGAAATCCGGGATTTCATCAGTGAGGAATGCGGGGTCATACTTGGCGACCCGGTCCAGCTCAGGCAGGTGGTCAAGAATCTTTTGACCAACGCGCTTCATGCAATGAAAGAGACTGGAGGGAGTCTCAGTGTCGAGCTCAAGCCGGAGCTAATTGATAAAGAGCGGTCCGACAGGGAAAATATAGATGCGGGGCCGTACATCCGCCTGGAGGTAAGTGACACCGGCTGCGGGATGGATGAGTGCCTGGTGGAAAAAATCTTTGACCCTTACGTGTCCACCAAAACCGGGGAAACAGGGACCGGCATCGGCCTGTCTGTCGTATATGGGATCGTCCAAAGCCATGGCGGACATATCAGGGTCAAAAGCGAAAAAGGCAGGGGCAGCCGGTTTCATGTATATTTTCCAGTATGCACGAAACCGTTGTCAGCTGAAACAAATTTGGATGAAAGCTTTGAAGGCGGAACGTTCAAGGGAAAAGGCAGGGTGCTGCTGGTTGAAAATGACGAGGCAGTCGCTTTCATGGTCTGCCAGATGCTGGAAAAACTGGGGTGCAGCGTGGTGTATCACATCGATGCCAATGACGGGTACACTGCCGCTGTGACGAACCCGGGCGGTTTTGATCTGATGGTCACTGATTATGCAATGCCAGGCATGACCGGCATAGAGCTGGCAGGTGCGGTCCACGAAAAAAAGCCTGATCTTCCGGTGGTCCTCTTTACCGGGTTGGGAGAACAGCTGGATCCGGATACCGGAAAAACCGGTATCCGGGCTGTATTGAAAAAACCGGTGTCCATAGAGGATTTTGCCGTTGCCCTTGGAAGAATCCTGAGTGCTTAGCATGCATTGGCTCCCGGTGGGGCAGACATGTGTTCAGCCGTTGCTCAGCGGGAGCCCAATTTACACCTGAATTTCTATTTTTTGCGGTCCAGGTCTGAAACCGCTTTTTGCACCAGTCTCTGCACCATGCTGTCAAGGGTAATCCCGCCTGCCTGGGACTGGGAAACCCCTAGAATGGATGTGCCTTTTTTGCCCAGTTCCATTTTATCTTCAAAATAGCCTGTGGTTACCTGCTCGGATGTGGTAGCGTCCAAGACCTTGTAACGGAGGCCCACAATCCAGACTCCGGCAGCTTCCGATGTTTTGACTGATGATACGGCAGTATTGCCGACAGCGCCGCCGGTACCCCCGACCAGAGATCCGAATATGCTGCCGATGGCGTTGCCGTCAAACCCCTGTTGTGCTTCAGCCACTTTTTCAGCCTTGAGGATGTCAAATTTGACAAACCATTTGGTGGTTTTGAATTTTCCTTTTTTGAATCTTGCAAGGGATGCGGCATCCCCCATGTTGGCCGCCAGGGTTATCTCATCGAGCATGGGACCGAGTTCGGATCTTTCCAGGACCCTGAAATTGGCCTGTCCCAGTTCAAGTTCGCCATAGTCAGCAATGTTGTTGGATGTGACTTTTTGGGAAAAGTTCGCATTGTTGCTTTTGATGTTGCCGGGCAGCACCACGAGAACCGGGCCCTGAACATGTGAGTTGGCATATTCGATGGGCTGGTACATCTGCTGGTCAGCGTAGGCATTGGCTTTCCTGGACGATGAGCTGTCGGTAGGTCCTCCGCTGGAAACACATCCGGCCAGGGTGATCAGCCCAGCCAGTATGAACATGGACACAAGGGCATGAGTTTTAGATTTTTTCAAGGGTAACCTCCATGAATGGTTAGGGTTTAAGAAGACCAAAATAGATATAAAATATTTATTTTTATATATGAATTCCATGTTTTGTTCAATACTGCGGGTGGAAAAATTCATTAAAAGTCGCTTACAGCCTGCAGGGCATTGGTAGCCAGCATATTGCCCTGCTCGGACAGCTGGCGGACCACGTCCGGATTGATCTGGGCCACCTGTGTCATGGTTTCCTCTGTCTGAGCAAGGGCCTCGACCCTGCCCGCAGATGCTGAGGCCAGGGAAGCGGGCGGTGAAGAATTGAACCTGGCGATCAGGTCATTTATGTTTTGCTCGGTCTGGAAACTGACCTTGACGACATCCCCCTGGGCCGATACCAGTTTAAAGACATTTTCCCTGAATTTACGGTTCAAGGGATTGATAACAGTGTCATTGACCATGTCGGTGAAATTGCCCCGGTTTCCGGCAAAATCCACTTCATACAGTGACAGGCCGCTGGCGTCGAAATTCCTGAAATCCACGTTCATGACAGGTCTGAGCCCGATCATCTCTTTTTTGAAAAGGGTGCCGGTATCATAGTCCGGCAGGCCGAATACCTGCAGTTGAAATATCCGGGAGGTCCGCATCAGGTGGTCTTCGAAAAAATCCTTGGAAAACTGTTCACCGATAAGCTTGCCAATGTCGTGCATGGCCGCGTCTTCATCAGACCAGCTTTTGTTTTTGGGTACCTTGTTGTTGAAGTACACCTCTTCGCCGGTATTGTTGTCAATGCATTTGATCGTCCAGGAGGTCAAGACGTACTTGGTGATTGTCAGGCCGGAAGCCTGGAGCGTGGCGGTCAGTGGTTTGAACTTGACTTCACCCCGTACGGCAAAATCGGAAGTTTTCAAATGGGACACGGAAAGGGTGGTGTCTGTCTGGTTGGCAAGCATAGCCTTTTCGGCAATTTCAATTTTCAGGCGTTCTGATTCTTCTTCCGACCAGACCCGGTATCCGAACTGTGAAAATCTTTCTTTGAGCAGGTTTTCCGCAATAGGCGACCGCTCCGGTGTAATGTCCGATCCCCGCTGGGCGTCTCGGACGGTAATGGCTACAGAAATCCTGGGGTTGCCGTAGTCCTTGATCAGGCTGATACGTTCGACCCTTGACATTTCGCGCAGTGAGTCCTTGATGGGGGAAAGGTAAACCTCGGCCTGGAGCAGCATGTGCATAAAGCCGTCTTCCCCTTTCCATGGCGGGCTTTCCTTGATGACTCTTTTTATGAGTCCCTTGGTGCGGGTGAGTACCTTGTCATGGATCAGAGCATAGTTTTCCACCAGTGTCGAACTGTCAACATAGGTGCCGACAGCTTTCTCAATCACCTGGCGCCTGGCATCCTGCCGCAGGGCGTCTAAAAGCTTGCCCTTGTCACGCTGGTAGGTGTCTGCTTCTGGATCAGCCAGCCCCTCGGCCGATACGATAATGGTACGGCCCTGGGCCATGGCGGCAGGGGTGATGAAAAACAGGATAAAAAAAACGGAGGCGCAAAAGAAAAACAGGCCTGCCGGATATAGTCTTTTCAATTGACGCTGTGTCTTGATACCCATGAATCAAAAATCCTCTATGCTTTGCACGCTTGGCTGGGTTTCGGCCTGCTGGCCGGAATCGGATGACTCATATGCCTGGCAGCAGTAATCATGGTAAAGCCGTGCGACCACAGGCTCTGATTTCTCCTTTACCAGGGACAGTGCCGCGGCCAGCGTATCGCGGCCTGAATATGCCTCCCCGGTTGCCGATACATTGGAGATGATCCGGCCGGATTGGTCGATCAGGGTAAATATTATTGTGATATACACTTCATCCACTCCTATGACCGGATTTACCCTGGTTCTGGCATTAATCATTCCCCGGAGCATGAAATCCGCTTTCAGACGGCTGGCTGCACTGGCGGCAGCATCCATGTCATTGTTCAAAAAAGCGTCCATTTCAGCCTGGGCTATCTGGGCGGTGATTTCCTTCTGGGAATAAGTGCGCAATCCCAGGCGCTGCAGTTTGTCGTTGACTTCCATGAACAGAGGGTCAAGGTTGTCCCGCCGGTTCTCTCCGCCCAGTATTACGGCGATTTTCCTGTTCTTCAGAGCAGCCTTGCAGGGAACGGCCAGCAACCGGTCGACTTCCTGTTTGACCTTTGCTTTTTGCTCCTGTTCCTGCCTGACGTTTTCCTCTTCATGCTCGCTGAAGGAAAATGCCTGGGCACTGCAGGGCAGGATCAGGAAAACAAGAAAAAACCATGCTATTTTAATCATTCTCATTTGTACCCGCTATTGCAGGGAAGCTCCCCCGCCTGAAGATTCGGGGGATTCCCGGGTGAATTCACCATCCACCGGAATATCCAGTGAGCCTTCCCTGACGGTAGTAGTGCCCACATTGATAAACTGGCCGGTGTCATCCGTCTGGGCTGTCTGGCTGAAGTCATCCTTCTGTGCGCCTGTCCCTTCGACTTCCACCACTGCGCCTCCATAGTTGATGCGCTGGCCGAGGATATCCTCGACTTCACCCATCTGCAAAGACAGCTTGACATAAGCATCACCGTCTGCATCCCACCGGTATCCAACCAGGCGGGCGCCGTAAATGGCTGCCAGAAGTCTCGTTTTGGCCTCGTCAGATCTCAGTATGTAATTTTCAACCGTGGTTTCGCTGTCAATGTTGAAACCGATGACATGTTTGGCCAGCTGGCTGTAAGCATCCAGTTCCGCCGCCCTGAGTGCCTGAAGCGGGCCTGCGTTGGCCGGGGTTGACGTTGCGAACGCCACCCGTTCAATACTCCGGTTTCCCCAGTTGATCCTTTTTCCCACAATGGTCCTGACGCTTCCCAGGTTGATTCTGGCCGTTACTTTGGCAATGTCCTTGGCGCTGTCATATACAATATCGGTGTACTCGATGCCCTTGATGTTGGCGGCTGTCTTGGCATCGATCTGTTGATGAACGGCCACCATGTCCTGGACCAGTTCAGTGGTTTTGATTTTCAGCCCGATGACACTTTCGACAATTGCCCTTTCCGCCAGAACCTTGGCCGCGTTGATGGTCATGAATTTCTTGTTGCCCGCCACGGCCGGTGACAACCCCGCGACCAGGAAACAGATCAATCCCGCAACTGCAATCATCCCCATTCTCTGTTTTTTCATAGTTTGCTGTCCTCCATTGTTTTTATTGATAAAGCACCACCGGCAACCGGCAGGTTTACCAGAAAAGTAAAAACGCTTTTTTTGGTTTCTTGTCGCTGTCCTTCCAGTCAATCCTGTCGATGGTGTCCGGGTGCAAGGGCACTATTTTGGCACCCGGATGCTCTTTTTTCAGGTCGTCAAGATATCTGCTCATGTCATCGGGGAGGGCGGAGCCATGAGAATCCGGGGCCCCGGTTTCCCATGGGCCGGCCGTGTCGGGAATGTCCATGGACTGGTACGAGATGTAGGTTTCATAGTCAGAAGGCGATGTCTCCTGTATTTCGCCGCTGGTCTCATCAGTGCCCGGAGTGATTTCAAGCGATTCTATGACAATGAGATGATTATCGTCGCCAGGTCCCTGAATGATTCTTGCCTTGAGCGAAACCCGGCTGTTGTCTTCCACTGCACCAATCTGTCTGATAACCTCGTTGTTCAGCTTGATCAGGTTCTGCTCCATTTTTTTCATCATCCATTTATTGCCCGCATGAGCCGGGATGACGGGCAAAATGGATATGCAGATGACAATTGCAATGGAATACACAAATCGCCGGGATTTCATGGTATGTTCAGCAGATTGCAGCATTCATTACCAGTCGGATTCTCTGAGTACCTTGCCCCCGCCTGGGGCGTCGGTCGTCTGCTGATATGTCGTGTCCTCCACTGGCGGCGTGGGTTCGCCGTAAAGCGGATCTGTGTGGTATGCACATCCGGTGAACAGTAAAAAACAGACAAAAACGGCGAAAATAAGCTGTCTGGGCATCATGGGGTCCTCCGTTCTTTTGAATTGATTGTGCAAGTATGAATTAACGCATCATACAACATGTAGTTATCCAAATGCAAACAGTATTGAATAGATTTTGAAAAAAATGCTGTTGCAGTTGGATGTTGTCATGTGGTAGGGCTTGCCTTGAAAGGAGAGTTGTTCATGAAAGGATCAGTACGGAAACCGGATCATGTTTTTGACCAGCCCGGCCGGTATACCATAGCCGCTTCGCGGCAGGCTGAGCTGAAAATCAAACGCTCCGTTTTTATTTGCCATATAGGCCATACTGCAACCATCTCGGATGCCAAGGAGTTTATCGCCGTTACGGCAAAAGAGAACAAAACCGCGACCCATAATTGCTGGGCCTATGTTATCGGCAGCAAAGGGGATGTTTTCCATTGTTCAGATGCGGGTGAACCTTCCGGTACTGCCGGCCGCCCCATGCTCCAGGCGCTGCACCACCACCGGCTGACAGATGTGGCCGCGGTGGTGACCCGGTTTTTCGGGGGAGTCAAGCTCGGGGTTAGAGGATTGATAGACGCTTATGGCCAGGTGGTCCGGCAGGCTGTTGCAGGTGCCCCTCTGCACCGGGTGACAGATGACAGGAATTTTGAAATCGAAGTGGCGTATCCTTTTAACGAAGCTTTTCTCCAGCAGCTTTCCACTTACGGGGGAACGATTTTGCATTCGGAATACAAGGAAACGGTCCGCCATCGGTTCAGGGTGGAAAAAACCGTGGCTAAAGCTGTACGCCAGTGGTTGACATCGCTCGAAAATGCAGATGCTTCCCTGGTATCTCGTTTTGAAGAAAAATAACAGGTCCGACAAAAGAGCTGTCAAAGAGTTGTGATAACCATTTCCCAGGATGTTTTGGTGCTGTCTTCCGTGGCTGAGCCCATTTCCATGATCCTGACCCGGGTCTGTGTCCGGTTGATGATTATGTGGGAGTGTTTTCCGTAGACCCGGTTGCCCGGGAAAACAGTTCCGCCAACGTCCAGGACAGGTTTGGAAGGGGTGTTCTTCTCCAGCCGCTTGATCTTGAATTTTTCCTCGATACTGGAGGTGACCCTCTGCGTGTTTTCTTCTGCAAGTCCGGTGATTTTGAGCACTTTTTTTTTCAGGATCATTTTTTTCAGGCTCAGGGTTTCGATTTTTTCAGTGGCTTCGATCAGGCTGTTTTGAAAAAGGGTGATATCTCCCGGCTTGTCCCCATGTTTCAATACATCAATCGCGGCCTGGGTTTTTTTCCTGGCGGCCATCAGGTTGTCCATGATTTCACATGTTTGTTCAAGTTCCTTTTCCAGCCTTGATTTTTCAAGGGTGCTTTCTTCCAGAGCGTTCTGGAACTTTTCAATCTGTTTGTCTATGCGTTTGAGTTCCTGTTCCATGTACCGGGCTGTGCCCACGGAAATAACCGAGGGCCTGGATTTTTCAGAGCCGATATTCTGGATGACCGCACCTCCCTTGGCTGAAATGACAGAAGTATACATCCGGCCGCTTTTCAGCAGGCACATGCCGTCCAGGGCGGCTTCGGTATCCACGATTTCCCTGGTAACTTTCAGGTCACGCAGGCAATGAATCCTGGAGCGGTGGATATAGGCGGCATTGATATTTCCCTTTGCCCTTATGCTCGATTCAGTTATCCCGTTTTTGACCAGGACATCCCCCCGGGCTTTGATCATGCCCCCGTCAACGGAATTTGCCATTACATTGATTCCCTCGACCCTGAATCCACTTTTAACGGCACCAGTAATGTAGATGTTTTTGTCAAACTTGACATGGCCGGTGGTAAAATCCACATCCCCTTCGATAAAATAGGCGTCATTGACTGATAAAACGCCATCAGCCGACAGCCCGGGGTTGCCGTCCACCTCGGAAAAGGCCTGCAGCTGGTCCGGCGACAGCCGGACCCCTCGTCCCGGCTGGATGTCCTGGTCCAAAGCCGCTCTGCAGTCGATGGTGTCCCCGTATATGTTTACCCCGTGCTTTCCATGCCTGGGCGGGGTTTTTACCGCGATCACCGTATCTCTGCATACAAAGGGGATCTGGCCTCTTTCCTTGAAGTCTATAGTCCCGTCTTCTTTCAGGCGGCCGGGTTTGAGATAATCAAGTTCAAACTGGTATTCAATCAAGGCGTCTTCTCCATCAACCGGCGGAGTGCCGCACGCCAATTTGAACAGTTTGTTCGTGTCGTTTTCGGATAACAGGAAAGCATTGATCTTTTCAGGGTCTGCAAGGCCGTATATTATGCCGTTCTTCTCCAGGGCCTCCCTGAGCTGTGCCATTGCATCCCGGGTATGACTGAAAGAAGGGTCTTTGGCAACATAGGCCTTCAAAGCATCAGACTGAATGTAAAACACAAAAGGCGGCGTGTTGATCTGCTGCATGCCGGTGGTGTCGATTGAGACAAGAACACTTTGGTTTGTATTGCAGGGCTCCTGCCTGGTTTTCGTGGACGTGGTTAGTTTCTGCTTCTGCAGCACAAGAGTTTTCTGGGATTCTGAAATCATGCCGGCGTCCACGAGCAGGTCTCCGATCCGGATGGAACGGCCGGATAGGGCCATCTGCTGCTGTTCTTCAAGGGCCAGTGTCAGGTTGCCACGGGTAAGAAAATCGAATTCGATGCACAGTTCTCCAAAACGTACATCTTCCTGGGTCTTGATAAAACAGGCAAACGCTTTTTTCAGGTTCGAGCATTCCTGCTTGGTGAGATACCTGTGATCCCGCATGAATTGAAGGATGTCCGGCGGGGTGCCATGAGTATTCTCAAAGCTGGCCATTTCTCCTGTTATCCGCTCATGATCCTGTTTTCCGATATAATTGAGGAACAGTGCAATCTTTGCGATCAGGGCATTGGAGCGATGTGTTCTGCTGTCAGGCAGGGGGTTGTCCGGTAAGTTTTCTGACGTCATTTTATCACGGCGCTCCAGGTTGTGAGTCTTGATTGTTGTTGTAATATCAGCAACCATGAGCTGTCAAGTGAATTTAAGGTATGGCCCGTACAGGCGGTTCAGGGAAAAATCAGGCAGGATAAACTTGACAATCCGAAATCGTTCAGTATAATTAAATATTAATTATAAATACTTATTTTCCGGAACAGGTCATGAAATACAAACTAGGGGCATTTTTACGGGCCATTCGCATGGAACGGAGCGCGACCATAAAAGACGTGGCTGAAAAAGCCGGGATCAGTTCCAGCCTGTTGTCGCAGATAGAGAGAAACCGTATATCCCCTTCACTGGATACACTCCTGCAGATCCTCGAAGTATACGGTGTGTCGCCGGAACATTTTTTCAAGACTTATGAGATCAACTCAAAGGTTGAAATCATCAAGGGACATGAACGCAAACTTATTGTCAGGAAAGGGTGTAAATATCAAAAGCTGTCCGGTGAAAGCCAGGACAGGGGAAATCATTCATTTAACGCTTTTTTTCTGGAACTGGATCCCGGAGCCAGAAGAGGAGATCCGGTTAACGGCCATCTGGGCCGGGAACTTGGAATTGTTACCGCCGGCCAGGCAGACCTTGTTTACGGGGACCAGACCCACACGCTTGCCGCCGGTGATTCAGTGTCTTTTTTTTCGGAAATCCCCCACGTGCTGATCAATAAAGAGGACACAAAGTTCCAGGCATACTGGGTGGTCACACCGGCAGATGGGGAAAATTATTTTGGATAGTATTGAGACCTAATGATCAGGAGCCTGTTATGGGAAAAACAATAGCGGAGAAAATCATTTCTTCACACAAAATCGATGCGCCTTTTGACGGTGTGTGCGTGGTGACGCTGGACTGTGTATTCTGTCACGAGATCACCACACCCATCGCCATTAACGACCTGGTGGCAAGGCAGAAGGACCGGGTGTTCGATCCGGACAGGATCAAGGTCGTGATTGACCATGTGTCGCCGGCCAAGGATTCCAAGACCGCAACCCAGGGAAAAATCCTGCGGGACTGGGCCGGGAGGCACCGGATCACCGATTTTTTCGATATCGGCGCCAACGGGGTATGTCATGCCCTGTTTCCTGAAAAAGGATTTGTGCGGCCGGGTTTCACCATTATCATGGGGGACTCCCATACCTGTACCCATGGCGCATTCGGTGCCTTTGCCGCCGGTGTGGGGACTACCGACCTTGAAGTGGGTATTCTCAAGGGAGTCTGCGCGTTCAAGAATCCCTGCACCATGAAGGTCGAGGTGAACGGGACCCTGCCGCCGGGAGTATATGCCAAGGATGTCATCCTGCACATCATCGCCGATATTTCGGTTAACGGTGCCACAAACATGGTGATGGAATTCTGCGGATCCTGCATAGACACCATGACCATGGAGGAAAGGATGACTTTGTGCAACATGGCGGTGGAGGCGGGAGCCACCAGCGGCATCTGCTCTCCTGATATGACCACGGTGGATTACCTGTGGCCCTTTATCCAGGATGAATTTGAGTCAAGGGCACTGGCCCTGGAGCATTACCGCCAGTTTGCCTCGGATCCCGACGCCCGTTATGACTCTGTCAGGACGTTTGATGCAGGCCGAATTGAACCGCTGACCACGTATGGCTTTAAACCGGACCAGGTTCGGCCGGTATCTGAAATGACGGATACAAAAGTTGACCAGGTGTATATCGGTTCCTGCACCAACGGCCGGATCGAGGACCTGCGGGTCGCGGCCGGCATATTCAGGGACCGGGTCGTAGCACCGGGTGTCAGGACAATTGTCTCTCCTGCCACGCCGGCTGTATTCAGCCAGGCCGTCGACGAAGGCTTGATACAGGTTTTCCTTGCCGCCGGATGCTGTGTGACCAATCCAACCTGCGGAGCATGTCTTGGAATGAGCAACGGAGTACTGGCAGAGGGTGAAGTAGCGGCAGCCACCACCAACCGGAATTTTAACGGGCGCATGGGGAAAGGCGGCATGGTGCATCTGGTAAGCCCTGCAACAGCTGCGACCACGGCTGTTAACGGCCATATTTCCAATTCACCGCTTTTCAAACCTTAAGGAGACAGGCGAATGAAAACGTTCAAGGGTGAGGTTTTGTTTCTCGACCGTTCAGACATCAATACGGATGAAATCATTCCGGCAAAATATTTGACTGAAAATGAAAAAGCGGCCCTGGGCCCCCATCTGCTGGAAGACCTGGATCTTGACGGATTTGATCCGCAACGGGACATTGCCGGAAAATCAGTGATAATCACCCGAAGCAATTTCGGCTGCGGCTCCTCGAGGGAGCATGCTCCCTGGGCGCTGGAAATGAATGGGTTTCATACAGTTATAGCTACCGGATTTGCGCGGATTTTCCGGCAGAATATGTTCAATTGCGGCATGCTGGCCATCGATCTGCCAAAAGAAACTGTCGATGTTCTGTTTGACCGGTTTTCAGGCACCGGGGCATGGATCGATGTGGATGTCGAGGACCGGGTTTTTACTGTATCCGGAAATCCAGACGTTGCATCTTCTGCAGGTGACAATTTTTCGTTCGATCTGTCTGAGTTTGACCATGCCCTGATCCAGAGCGGGGGCTGGATTGAGTATGCCGATGCCCGCTACTAGACCGTGATCAGCTTTTTCCTCCGCTCCACATCAACCGGGTCTTGAGTACCTTGAAATATGATTGCGGTTCAAAGGAGATCATTTTGACCGGGAGGGGGCTTTTTTTTACGAAAATCCGGTCTCCTGGATCTATTGGAATGCCTTCCTGTCCGTCCAGGGTCAGCATCATGTCCGTGGGACTGCCTTCCAGCCGGATCTCGATGCCAGCTGAATCCGGTATGATCAAAGGCCGGTTGGACAGGGTAAAAGGGCAGATGGGAGTCAGTATTGTGCCCGGCACCGCCGGGTGAATCACCGGGCCTCCTGCAGCCAGTGAATAGGCGGTGGACCCGGTCGGCGTGGCTACAATGAGGCCGTCCGCCCTGAAGGTGGTCAGGTACACTGAATCGATATAAACTGCGCAGGATGTCAGCCTGGACAGTACCGACTTGTTGATTACCGCGTCGTTGAGCACATCCACCTGTTTGTAAACCTTTGTATTCCGCATGATATGAACCCTGAGCCTGGCACGCATTTCAACAGTGTAATCATGATTGAGAAGGGCTTTTACTGCTTCAAACAGGTGGTTTTCCATGGTTTCCGCAAGAAACCCTACTTCTCCGAATTTAACCCCCATCAAGGGTATATCTGCGGCACCTACAAACCGGGCGGCACTCAGAAAAGTGCCGTCTCCGCCCAGCACGATTATACAGTAGATATCGTCTGGAACAGACCGGTCCACTGGATTGTGAATATCGATGATCACCAGGCGGTCCGGGTAGGCCCGGGTAAGCTCCAGCGCTTTTGCCTGTGCTCTTTCATCCTGCTTGATAACTATGCCGATTTTTGTTTTCATGGTTCATTTCCAAAAGTATCTTTATCCGGTCTGTTTCCGGATGGTCCGGATCTTGTCATGGCCCTCAATGGGCTGCCGACCAGTTGTTCCCGATGCCGATATTCACGACCAGGGGCACCTTGAGAGTATACACGGATTCCATGACCTCTCTGGTCAGGGCCGTGACGTTGTCAATTTCGTTTTCAGGGGCTTCAAGGATGATCTCGTCATGGACCGACAAAAGCATCCTGGTTTTCAGCCCCCGGGACTGAAGCGCTTTTTCCATTTCAATCATAGCCAGCTTGATCAGGTCGGCGGCGCTGCCCTGTATGGGGGTGTTGATGGCGGCACGGTGTGCGAAATTTCTCAAATTTGCATTGCTGGAATTTATGTCGTCCAGGCGGCGTTTCCGTCCGAAAATGGTGGCCACTTCTCCTGTTTTTTCGGCCGATTCGATTGTTTCGTCGATAAAGCGCCGGATACCTGAATACCGCTTGAAGTAATGATCGATATAATTCTGGGCCATCTTCCGGCTTATGTTCAAATCCTTTGCAAGCTTGTAACTGCTCATGCCGTAAATAATGCCGAAATTGATGGCTTTTGCCTGGCTCCGCAGTTCATCGGTTACAAATTCCGGCAGAACCTGGAAGACTTCGAGCGCTGTCCTGGTATGGATATCCTCACCGTTTTTAAAGGCCTGGATCAGGATCCCGTCATCGGCGCAATGAGCCAGGACCCTGAGCTCAATCTGTGAATAATCTGCAGAGATAAGTGCATGGTCTTTTTCAGGAACAAAGGCTTTCCTTATCTGTTTTCCCTCGCGGCTTCGGATCGGGATATTCTGGAGATTGGGCTTTGAGCTGCTCAGGCGCCCGGTCACGGTTACGGTCTGGTTGAACGATGTGTGGATCCTTCCTGTTTCCGGGTTCACAAGGCCGTCAAGAGCATCTGCATAGGTGGACTTGAGTTTTGCAACGGTCCGGTGCCGAAGCACTTTTTCCGGCAGCTCATGGTCCCTGGCCAGGGTATTGAGCACTTCCACGTCCGTGGAATAAGCGGTTTTCTTTTTGGTTTTTTTCTGGGTTTTCAATCCCAGTTTTTCAAACAGGATCACTCCAAGCTGCTGGGAGGAATGGATATTGAAAGATTCTCCGGCAAGCTCGTATATTTTTTGTTCCAGGATGTCCAGCTCTTTCTGGAATTCAACGGACAGGTGTTTGAGCTGCTGCCGGTCCACCCTTATACCGGCTATTTCCATTTGTGCCAGTACCGGTACCAGGGGCATTTCAATTTTCATCATGAGCTCATAAAGCCCTTTTTCCTTCAGCTCCTTTTCAAACACCTCGAATGCCATGAAAGTGAGGTCCGCGTCTTCACAGGCATAGGGCACCGCCCGTGCCAGCGGTACATCCTGGAATCCTATGGCCTCTTTTCCCTTGCCTGTCACGGATTCATAGGAGATGGTCTTGTGCCCGAAAAGGGACATGGCGATACTGTCCAGGGAATGTCCCCTGACTGCGGGGTTGAGCAGGTAAGAGGCGATCATGGTGTCGAACACCATACCGTTGAGACGTATGCCGTATCGTTCCAGAACGATATAGTCATACTTGATATTCTGTCCGATCTTTCGAATCCGGTCATTTTCCAGGATTGGCTTGAACAGATTTATAATCAGATCCCGGGACGGCTGTTTTTCTTCGCCGGTATCTGTGTGGGCAACCGGGACGTAGAATCCCTGGTGGACCTGGACACAAAAACTGATCCCCACCAGTTCGGCCTCCATGGGATTTTTTGACGTGGTCTCGGTGTCTATGGCAAAAAGGCCTCTGGTTTCAAGGGTTTGTGCAAGACTTTCCATTGCCTGGCGCGTGGTGACGAGCTGGTACGATTTTTCACAAGTGTCGGCCTCTGGAGAAAATTCCCTGGCAAGTGTCTTGAACTCAAAAGAGCGGAACAGTTGGAAGGCCTTTTTTCTGTCAAAGGGCCTGAGCCTGAAATCTTCAGTCTCATGGCTGGTATCCACGGCCGTGTTGATGGTTGCAAGTTCCCTGCTCAAAAAGACCTGGTCCCTGAACTGGATCAGGTTGTCATGCAGTTTTTTCTTTTTTTCCAGTGAGGCGATCTTTTCATAGATACCCTCGATGGAGTGGAATTCTCTGATAAGCTTGACAGCGGTTTTAGGACCCACTCCCGGAAGTCCCGGAATGTTGTCTGATGCATCGCCGCACAGGCCGAGGTAATCCGCAAACTGCGAGGGATCGATTCCCATATCGGCCTTGACGGATTGAAGGTCCAGGATCTTGTCCTTCATGGGGTCCCACAGAGTACACCTTGGTGTTATCAACTGAATGAAGTCCTTGTCACCGGTGACCATGATGACATCAAATCCTTCCTCCTGTGCCTGCCTGGCGTACGTGCCCACAAGATCGTCGGCCTCGTAGCCGGACTTTTCGACCATGGGAATGTTAAGGGACTGGATCACCTGTCTTATGTCGGGGATCTGGATTGACAGCTCCGGCGGCATGGGAGGGCGGTTGGCCTTGTAATCCTCATAAAGATCATGACGGAAGGTCGGCCCCCTGGCATCGAAAAAAATGACCGCGTAATCCGGTTCATGTTCCTTGATCAGCTTGAGCAGTATCCGGGTGAATCCAAAGGTGGCGTTGGTAGGGTGGCCTTCGGCCGTGCTCAGGTGGCGGATGGCGTGAAACGCGCGGTACAGGAAGGCACTGCCGTCAATCAGATAAATTTTATGGGTTTCCATTTTTACCTGCTTTGGGTATAGTCGATTTAATATGAACAGGGACAGCCATACGTTTATATACTATCTTTTTTGGCTGAGGAGAAGTAAATTATATGACATCGAACCAGATGCCGGCCCAACAGAGTAAAAAACAAAAACGTCAGGGCAGGCGTATCCTGGAATGCCATTGCTGCAGGCAGACTTTTCCTTTCTGCTGGAACTGCCGCTGCGGGTTCTCCATATGCCAGGCATGCATGTATGAAAACCAGTGGGGCATGACCTGTAACGGCATTACCTGGGAGTGCCCGGACTGCGGCGGACAGAATGGATACGGCAACCAGTAGCGGCAAAGGACAGGCCATGAAAAAAAACATTGCAATCGGCACCCTGATTTCAGGGGGCGGCACCAACCTGCAGGCTATCATCGATGGATGCAAAGACGGCACCATACAGGCCCGGATTTCTTTCACCGGGTCTGACAGGCCCGGTGTAAAAGGCCTTGAACGGGCAAAAAAGGCGGGCATAGATACCTTTGTTGTGGATTATGCACAGATTGTCAGTCAATACCGGTCCAATCCAGAGACCATTGAGCTGCCCCCGGATTTTGACCTGGAGGAAATCCGCTCCAGACAGCGGCTTTTCAAGCCCGAAACATCCCGGGACCGTGTAGATTTTTTTCTTGAATCCAGGGCGGTCGCCGAACGTCAGCTGCTGGACCGGATGGCTCAACACAAGATGGATATTTTGGTCCTGGCCGGGTTCATGCGGGTGCTGACCCCCTATTTTATCGACCGGGTCAATACCGTGCCCGGAAAGTTCAGAATCATGAATATTCACCCGGCCCTGCTGCCGGCCTTCCCGGGAACTGACGGGTACGGGGATACTTTCCGTTACGGCTGCCGGATTGGCGGATGCACGGTTCATTTTGTCGATTACGGAGAAGACACAGGTCCTATTATCGGCCAGCGGGCTTTTACCATCGAGGATGATGACACACTGGAAAAGGTTCGGGAAAAGGGGCTTGCCCAGGAGTGGCAGCTGTACCCCGAGTGTATCAACAAGGTGGCACAAAGCCTTGAGAGATGACATATACAGAAACTGAATTCAGCATATGCCCCGTCAGCGGGCTGAAACGGATTTCACGGCCGGATTGGCGGTATGTGGGAAAACATCATGAATTCACTATAGAAGTCTGTGTGCTTGGGGACTGCATGCTCATGGTCACTGTTTCCGGGTACCTGGAAATCGAGGACCAGAAAGAAAGCATCGCTCTCCAGGACCGGATTTCAAGAAGTGTATTCGGCGAGACCACTCCGTTCATCCAGGTCCAGCAGTGGGATCATTTCAAGGGAGCTTCCAACGAGGCACGACAGTTTTATATTGACTACCTGACCCGGAATCCACGTATAAAGGGTGTGGTGTTTGTAAATGTATCTTTCAAGTTCAAGGTCAGCATACAGCTGGGGAAACGCCTGAACATGGTACCTTTTCCCGTATTTATAGCACGGGATTACCCCCATGCCGTGTCGCTGGGCCTGAGGATACAGAAAGGGGATCTGTCCGGGGATCTTTTTGAAAACCAGGTCGTTTCACAGCCTCAGGTCGGAAAAATGCGTATCCCCAGGTTTTTTCTTCCGGGATCACGGGCTCAAAAAAAAATGCTGGCAGGATACCAGGATGAACTCCTGGCTTATTTGTCAGGAGTGGACTGGGAAAAAAAGGGAATCTCGAGTATTCCCTTTGAAACCGATCATCCGTTCAGGGAGCTGATCGATACCATTGCCGTCATAAAAGGTGACCTGGACCGGCTTCTGGATGAACGGGAATCAGCGGAGCGTATTCTTAAACAAAAAGAGGACGAGTATAAAGCAGGTCTGGAAAAAAAAGTTGCCCGTCGCACCCGGGCACTGGAAGTCGAAATTCAGAAGAAAAATCATGCCGAAAAGATCAATTCAGTGCTGTTCAGAATTTCAAATGCCGTGAACACCACCGCAGGCCTGGATGAGCTTTTCGCTTCAATCCACACCATCTTGAACGATCTGATCGAACTGCCCAATTTTATTATCGGTATTTATGACGTTTATAAGGATATGGTGCGCTTCCCATATTTTATTGATCAGCACCGTGGCCGGGTGCCTGTTATCGCGCTTACCGCCCATGCCATGAAGGGATACCGGGAAAAATGCCTTGCAGCCGGCATGGACGATTATCTGGCCAAGCCTCTCAAGCGCAGGGAGCTGCTGGAAATGGTGACCCGGTGGGCCCCGGGGACAAAAAAGAAGACATTTCATGTTCCTGAAGAATCCCTTTCAGGGCCTGACGACATTCCCTTTGACCGGAACAGGGCACTAGTTGAATTTGATCATGATGATTCATTCCTCTGCGAACTGGTCAATGAATTCATGGGGCAGGTCAAACAGCAGATAAAGATAATCGAAAAAGCTCTTGAAAGCAGTGATCCCAAGACAGTTAAAAAACAGGCCCATTCCATCAAAGGTGGTGCCGCAAACCTGGCTGCCGATCCCCTGTCCCGCGCGGCCTCCCGGCTCGAAGCCGCAGCCTGCGATGCAGAACCGGAGCAGTTGACCCGGCTGGCCGTTAGCCTGATACATGAATACAGTCGCCTGGAGAGGGCCTGCGAGCCTTTCTGCCGCCCATTTTTATGAACGGCTTTTTTTCTTTATTTCCGGGATTGATTTTTCTCCATGAGCCTTATATAGAAAAAAGATGTCTAAACTTAAAAAAACAGTTTTCTATCTTGGCACAGGTTTACTGTTCACCCATGAACTCGATGCCGCCATCAATAAAGAATGGCTGGTGCTGCCTCTCACGAGCTGGCTATCTGACGAGTTGGGGCAAAGCGTCTTCCTGTTAGCTCATGTTCCATTGTATGCTGTCCTGACGGCATTGATTGCAAGTAGAAAAGAAACAGTCCGCAAAAGAGCCAGGTTTCTGATATCGCTGTTCCTGATCATCCATGGAATACTTCATCTTGCGTTCATGTCGCATGAGTATTATGAATTTGAATCGATAGAGTCCGGCCTGCTGATTTATGGCGGTGCGTTGTGCGGCGCTGTTTACCTGTTTTTGAATCAAATGAGGGATGGCAGGAGTGCTGAATGAAGATATGGAGGAAAAATGAATGTAATATTGGATCTTTGTGTTGTTCCAGTCGGGGTCGGGACCTCGGTTTCAGAATATGTGGCCGCCTGCCAGAAAATTATCCGGAAGGCGGGGCTAAAGTCACATCTGCATGCCTATGGAACCAACATAGAGGGGGACTGGGACACGGTTTTCAGCGTAGTCAAGGCGTGCCATGAAAAAATTCATGCCATGGGTGCACCGAGAATAAGCACCACGATCAAGGCGGGAACGAGAAATGACCGGGATCAGACCATGGAGGACAAGGTTCGCAGTGTGACAACAAAGCTTTAGCCCGTTGAATAACATGAACCCTGACCCCGCCTTGACGGCATTGAAATTTTTAAAGAACGTCATGCAGGGCCAAGATGGGTTTCCATTATCCGGAGAATCTGCTCGAGCTTGATGGGTTTTGACATGTAATCATCCATTCCTGCGGAAAGAAAGAATTCCTTGTCTCCTTTCATCGCGTTGGCCGTCAGGGCTATAACAGGGGTATGGACCCGGTTTTTTTCAAGGAGACGGATCTGTTTTGTCGCCTCGACACCGTCCATGATCGGCATCTGGATGTCCATGAAAATAATGTCAAAAACCTGTTTTTTGAACAAAGCGACCGCTTCTTCACCGTTCTGTGCGATGGTGGCCTGCTGCCCGATTTTTTTGAACATGAGGTTGGCTACTTTCTGGTTGACCACATTGTCCTCGGCCAGAAGGATTTTTTTCCTGGGGAACTTTTTGCTTTGCCTGCCTTGAATTTCTTTGGCCTTGTAGCTGGTTATCAGGGGTTTGCAAGGATCTTCCAGGTCTTTTTTCGCCGTTCCCAGAATCGTTCTGATGCAGTCATGGAGTTTTTCCTTTTTAATGGGTTTTGTTAAAAAACCCGCAAAACCTATGTCCCGGATTTTTTTTGCATCTCCCCGGATGGCGTTTGAGGAGAGCATGACCAGGATGGTGTCGTGCAGATGCTTGTCTGTTTTGATGATGCGGCCCAAATCTTCCCCTGAAAGGTGAGGCATCTGGGAATCAATAAGGAGCATCTGAAAGGGGGTACCTTTTTCAGCCTCTTTTCTGAGCATGAGCAGGGCCTGGTCAACGGAGCGGGCTGAATCGAACGGACACTCCCATGATTTGAAGTATTCACCAAGCACCAGATGGGTGGTGTCCCGGCTGTCCACTACCAGTATTCTGGTCTGCCTGATATTATCGCATGGCTTGATTGCTGCCGCCTGTTCGGACTGCTTTTCGAAAACAGCGGTGAACCAGAAGTGGGACCCTTTGTTCAGGCGGCTTTCCACGCCTATTTCACCTCCAAGAAGCTTTGCCAGCTGTTTTGATATGGCAAGGCCGAGCCCGGTACCTCCGTATTTTCTGGTAGTGGAGGCATCCACCTGGGTAAAAGGGTCGAACAGCTGCTCGAGTTTTTCGGGCGGGATACCGATACCGTTGTCGATAACTTCGAATTTGAGTACCGTTGTCCGTTCCTCTGACCCTGTTTCGGATATCCGGACAAATACGTCACCCTTGTCCACGAATTTCAGGGCGTTGCCGGCAAGGTTGGTTAGCACCTGCCGCAGCCGGCCAGGATCCCCCCTGAGAGCCAGCGGTACGTTTTCCTCGATCAGGCAGGCAAATTCAGCCCCTTTTTCAAAGGCTTTTATAGCCATGGCATCGATAAAGGAATCCAGCGTAATTTCCAGGTTGAAGTCAATTTTTTCAACCTCGAGTCTGCCGGCTTCGATCTTGGAAAAATCAAGGATGTCATTGATCAGCAGCAAAAGGGATTCAGCGCTTTGCTGGGCAGAAACGGCGTAATCGAGCTGTTCCGGTGTCAGCTTTGTTTCAGCGAGCATGTCCAGCATGCCCACGACCCCGTTCATGGGTGTCCTGATTTCATGGGACATGTTTGCCAGGAAAATGGATTTGGACTCACTGGCCGCCTGGGCTTTCTGGGTCATTTCCCTTGCAATCCTGGTCTGTTTTTTCAAGTCTGACTGCAGAGCGTCGCCGCTTCTGGCCGTAACTTCAAGAAGGGTGTTCTGTTTTTTGAGCAGTGCATTTTCCTCTCGCAGCTTCTCGTTTTCACAAAAAAGGGCGAATGGTACCTGATAGAGCAGGCATGCCAGTTCTTTGACAATGAACTCGATGGACCCTGGAAAGGACAGGTGCCAGAGCCGGCTGGCCACCCTGTTGTAGGAAAGCGCCTCACCAGGAGTAGCGATGATGCAGTGGCTGGTTTTACATTTGGAATCGAAAAAGGCGACAGCGGCATCCAGGTCGGTGGAAAAAAGACAGAAATTGCAGTCCATCATATCCTGACAATCCTGAGTGATTTTTTCAAATCCAGGCGGATGCTGGTCTGTCAGGCTTAAAAACCGGTGAATATCCAACGCGGACAACCTCCTTGTAAATTGTCTCTTGTGGAAGTTTCAGGATGTCATGGCCATGGCGATTCGATGGAAATATTGTCCTCGTCAAGGGATTGAATGACTTCCAGGGATGTTTTCTGCCAGGTTTTATCCGGGGCCGTGACAAAAACCACCCGGGTGCCGGGATTCTTGTCCATGACAAAAGATACAATACATTTGATCCCGGATGAATTTAAAAAGTCAAGCCGGGTGAAATCCAGGCGGATCACATCATCCATCTGGTTTTTGATTTTATCGAAAAATGGTGTCAGAAAAAGGCCCGGATCTGCGTCATCGATTTCACCACTTATAACGGCTGTATCACCTGATGCAAAAAGAACGGCATTTTTATGAGTTTCTTCTGGAATATTAACGGGCATTTTTCTCTCCTTGGAATTGCATGAATCAACTGGTCAGTTGTACCGGGATTTCAACCGTCACGCCAAGTACCCTCAATCCTTCAGGTTTTTCCATGATATCCTCCCTGTCAAGCACCTCTTCCAGGTTGTCTGAAATTGTATAGGAAATGATTCCCTGGCACTCGTAACGGATCCTGGCAAGTCCCAGCTGGCTTTTTTCCGTGTCACTCAAGGACCTGAGCATCATTTTTTTGTAGGTCTCCCTGGGATCTCCCGTGGAGATTTCCCGGAAAATACTTTCAAAATCAGCCAGGTGGTCCGGGCCGGCAATATTCTGGATGCTGAGCGTTATTCTGCCGCAGGCAGGATCCTTCAATACCGTTATGTTGGCACCGCCCGCGGCAGAATATTTGACAATGTTTTCAACAAGTTCGGATGTTGCGGTGGCAACTTTCTTGGCATCGTTCAAATCCACGATACCTGTTGACAGCATGTCGGTAACAAAATTGCGGATATTGGATACGCTCTCCCATCGGGGACCAAAGCGCAGGTTCAGGTAGAAAGTCATGTATCAGGCTCCTTGATATGGGATGTTCCTGCCGTATTCCGGGACATTTTAGCCGATACAGGAGGCAAATGCAACAATTGCTTGCGCATCACGCCGGATTTTCGTCACCCATTGACCAGTCTGAGCATGAAAGGTACGGCGGTCATTGTGCCGATGGTGGATCCCAGGTTGGTAAATATGACCACCAGCAGGATCCTGGTGACATTGTTTTTCCAAAAGCCCCTGATGGTCATGATATCCCTTGGAATAGCCTCGAGATCCCTTACCTTGGGTTTTCTTGAAAATGCTTCCACAAGGCCGGAAACCCATCCGGCTGCAATCATGGGATTGAGGGAGGTCAGCGGAGCCGCCAGGACCGCTGCAAGTATGGTGAGCGGATGGGCGAATGCGGCAACGGCACCGATACCGGCAAAAACCGCGTTGGCCGCAATCCAGATCCAGATCATTTCAGCGCCTGCGTGTTTGCCTTCCATCAGGAACCCTGCTGCAAACAAAGCCAGGATGCCGGCCGGCAGTATCCATTTCAGAATTTTTCCAAGGTTTCCGGGCCGGGGGATCCGGCCAAGGTCATCCAGGGATGGCAGGTTTTCCTGGCCCATATATTTTTTAATGCCGGGGACATGGGCCGCACCAACGACCGCAAGAACATGGGGCCCCTGGGCCGATCGGATTTTGTGGACCATGAACTGATCCCTTTCACTGATCAGTATTCGGCCGATAATGGGATGGGATTTTCTGACATCAGACAGCAGCGTCTGCAGGATATCCTGCTCTTTCATCTTTTCAATGTCAGCTTCTTCAATGTCATCGCCCCCCATGGAAAATACCATGCTGAACAGCAGCTTGAGTTTTTCAAAAAAACCCATGCCTCTCCAGACGCGGCTCAGCGTCACCTGTATATCCCGGTCTGCAGGAACCACGTTTGCCTGGACAGCTCCGGCCGCGTCTATGGCGTTGATCATTTCCTGGCCGGGCTGGATACCGAATTTATCTGCCAGCCGTTTTTGAAAAGAGGCCAGCAGCAGGTTCATGAGCAGTAAAAGGGTTTTTTTCTGCCGGATTATCTGGACAATATCCATTTCCCGCCATTTATCCTGGTTTTTGATAGATGAAAGCCGGGTATTGCAGAGTTCGACACAGACCGTGTCCGGTTTTGTTTCAAGGATGGTTTTTTTAACCAGGTCCGCGCTCTGCCTGGACACATGGGCGGTACCGATCAGGGTTATCTGCTTGTCCCTGCATTTTAGACGGTGGATCATGGGGTCTGTCGCCTGGTCTGATGGCTGGCCGTTTGCTGGTGTGTCATTCATGTCTTTGTCCCGAAGTAACGTGTTAGGTGGGGTCAGTGATGCTGCCCCCGTTCATCATCGTTGAAGCCCGAAAGTTGAATTATAATCATTTTAAGGGGCCAGGCAATACCAAAGATTTGAAATTCTTGACCTTGTGCTTTTATTCTGGTATCATAATTGTCTTATGAAATCCATGGATGAACAGATACTCAGGGCCACAAAGGAAATAGTGGTCAAATTTATTGAAATGGGGAGGTTGTCCCCGTCCAATATCCATGAGTCGTTCAAAGATATTTACACCACGGTTGCCCAATCCGTGAGATCCGGTTCACCGGATGCTTCCGATTCCAATGACTCAAAAGACTGAACCGGTCCTGCGCCGGGTTAAATCATCTGTTCTCAGGGGGCTGGGCAAGGGATGGACCGGCTGGTGCTGGCTCATGAAAATCATTGTGCCCATTTCCCTGGCCACGGCACTCCTGGTTCATTTTGGCGTCATTTACCATCTCGGTTTCCTTTTCGAACCCATGATGAATATAATCGGGCTGCCTGCCACTGCGGTTCTGCCCATTATCATAGGCCTGTTCACTGGTATTTACGGAGCGGTGGCGGCCATGGCCGTGATTCCTTTGTCCATGACCCACATGATACTCATTGCTGTTTTTCTGCTGATTTCCCATAACCTGATCCAGGAAAGTATTGTCCAGGGGCGATCCGGTATAAATCCCTTTTTTGCAGGAGGCTTCAGGCTGTTCATGTCCGTTGTCGTGACCTTTGCCTGTTCCAAGGCAATGGGTGCAGAAGGCTCAGTTGCGGCAGCGGCCGCCGGGGATTCGGCAGGTCTCGGCCCCGTGGTGCAGCCCTTTTCTGCCATGATAGCCCTGTGGGCAGTGGACATAATGAAGCTGGGCATTAAAATATTCTGCATAATAATGCCTTTGATGGTGATTCTGGACCTGGCCAAGACATTTTTTTTGATCCAGTTTATAACCCGCATGATATTTCCGGTGCTGAAAATAATGGGATTGAGCCGTTCAACCGGTCTGCTGTGGCTGACGGCATCTTTTTTCGGCCTGGCATACGGGGCGGCGGTCATAGTCGAGGAAACAAAAACAAATGCCTATACCCAGGACGAGCTGATACGGCTGCACCTGTCCATCGGGATCAATCACGCAATCATCGAGGACCCGATCCTGTTTCTCCCGTTAGGGCTGCCCCCTTTCTGGCTGTGGATCCCCAGGTTCATCGCGGCCATCGCGGCCACCTACGTCTTTTTCCTGATCAGTGCTGCAAGGAGACTTTATGTTAAGCGCGCTTGCCATAAAAAACTTTGCAATCATAGATGACATAAGGATTACCTTTTCAAAAGGGCTGACCGTGTTGACCGGGGAAACCGGTGCGGGGAAATCCATCATCATCCAGGCGGCCAATCTTCTTTTAGGACAGCGGGCATCTACGGATCTTGTCCGGACCGGGGAAGAAACCGCGGAGCTCGAGCTTTTTTTTGATATCACCCCTGGAAGCCGGGCGGCCGCTTTACTTGAATCCCAGGACATCGACAGCTCCGAGGGGCTGATAATCAGGCGCCTTATCTCACAGACAGCAAAAAGCCGGATTTTTATCAATTCGCGGCAGGTCACCATGCAGATGCTCAAGGAAGTGACCCTCAACCTGGCCGGTGTTTCAAGCCAGCATGCCCACCAGGAGCTTCTGGATGAATCATGTCACATGGATATCCTGGACCGTTTTGCCGGGACCCTGGACCTGCGGGAAAAAGTTGCGCAGTGCTATCGCCGGATTCTGCCAATGGAAAAAGAATTGGAAAAACTGTCCGCACAAACAAAGGAAAATGCCAGGGAACAGGAATTTATAAGATACCAGCTCGACGAGATCCGGGATGCCGATATCCAGCCGGATGAAGACAGGCTGCTGGACGATAAAAGAAAACAGCTGATGAGTGCATCACAGATTTTCAACTGCATGGCTGACGGTGTGGATGAGCTGCATGAAAAACAGGGGTCTGTGGTTGAAACGTTGACCCGCCTGAGAAATGAACTGGACAGGTTTTCCCAGACAGATTCCGGTCTTGTTCCCCTTGCCGGCCGCCTGAACAGTGTACTGTTTGAAATCGAGGACCTGGTATCGGACCTGCGGTCCCACGCGTCCGGGATTGACATGGACCCGCAGTCACTCGAAGCTATTGAACAACGGCTGGACCTGATCCAGAAACTCAAGCGAAAATACGGCCCTGAGCTGGATGCCGTGTTCGAGAAGTATGCCGCCCTGCAGGAGCAGCTTGAGCAGATCGGCGGCAGTGAAGCCAGGATTGAAGAGCTGAAAAAAAATCTTTTTGATCAAACCGCCACCCTGGTCAGCCTGGCAAATGAATTGTCCCGAAAGCGGCACGAAGCAGGGGAAAAACTGGCATCTTTGGCCCAGGAGCAGCTCCGGGGCCTGGAAATGGATAAAGCGGTTTTTCAGGTTCATATCAGTCCGGTATCTTCGATCGAGGCAGGCCCTGATCCAAATCACGGATTATCCGGGATGTCAGCAAACGGCATGGACAAGGTGGTTTTTCTTTTGAGCCCCAACCCAGGGGAAGCCCCAAGGCCGTTGAACCGGATCGCATCTGGAGGAGAGCTGTCCAGGATTGTCCTGGCTTTGAAGGCCGTGCTTTCAAGGGTTGAAAGCCAGCAGACCCTTATTTTCGACGAGGTGGATGCAGGAGTCGGCGGGGCGACCGCGGAAAAGGTCGGTGAAAAGCTTTTACAACTTTCCAGTGCCCACCAGGTGATCTGCATCACCCATCTTGCACAGATCGCAAAATACGCCAACCACCAGTTCAGTATCACAAAGCAGGTCAAAAATTCCAGGACTTCCACCCGCATAATTCCCCTGACATCCCGGGAGCAGCGGGTCGCTGAAATTGCCCGGATGCTTGCCGGAAAACAGGTTTCTTCCGCCGCCCTGACCCATGCCAGGGATCTGCTGGATGGAGCAGGGACTTGACGGTCCGTGATTCCGTGGTTATATTGAGAAATTAATCAAACCGGACTGTTTCAAGGAGTTACCATGCCTATATATGAATTCAAATGTTTGAAATGCGACGCTTTTTTCGAGGTGATTGTCAAGCCGTCCGATGATGAAAAAAGCGTTGGATGCCCGGAGTGCCAGTCCCGGGAATTTCAGCGGGTGGTCAGCAAGGTCAATTATACCATGGGCACGGCCGGTGGTTCATCGCAGCAGGGTGTTTCCTCCCAGACGCGGAACTGCAGCAGCGGCAGCTGTACTACCTACACTGTTCCCGGTGATGGCTGAAGCCGTATTTTTTCTTTTGCTGTTTAATTCCACGCTCCAGAAAAAAACCCGCCAGACTGTTACCTGAATAAAGGAGGTGCTTATGACCCGATATGCACGGCTCGTCGTTGAAGATAAGGAATACCTGCTTCCCGTAATAGAAGGATCTGAAGGTGAAAAGGCAATCGATATCAGATCCCTGCGGTCTGAATCCGGCATGATCACGTTTGATCCAGGATTCGGCAATACCGGTTCCTGCCGGTCGGCCATCACTTACATGGATGGCGAAAAAGGCATTCTAAGGTACCGTGGAATACCTATTGAAGAGCTTGCTGAAAATTCCACTTTTGTGGAAACAGCCTACCTTCTGATAGCCGGAAAACTGCCGACCCGGGATGAATTGATCAGGACCAGTGTGCTGCTCAATGATTATTCCCTTCTTCATGAAGATATGAGGGCCTTTTACCAGAATTATCCCAGGCGGGCCCACCCCATGGGGATATTGTCCGCCATGATAAATGCCATGAGAAGCTTTTACCCCGAACTGATCGACCTGGATGAAGAATTGAACAGGACTTTTTTGCGCCTGATTTCAAAAATCAGGACCATGGCGGCCATGGCATATAAGATATCCCGGGGCCACCGGGTGATCTATCCGCGGCCGGACTATTCCTACTGCGCCAATTTTCTCAACATGATGTTCGACAATCCGGTCATCCCCTATGAAATGGACAGGGATCTGGAGAGGGCCCTGAATGTGTTCTGGATTCTGCATGCCGATCATGAACAGAATTGTTCCACTACTGCCGTGAGGGTCGTGGGCAGCGGAAAGGTCAATATCTATGCCGCCATTTCCGCCGGAATCTGTGCGTTGTGGGGACCGCTCCACGGCGGAGCCAACCAGGCGGTCGTGCTCATGCTTGAAAAGATTCACCGGGACGGCCTGAGTATTGATTCACTCATCGAAAGGGCAAAGGACAAAAACGATGATTTCCGGCTCATGGGGTTCGGGCACAGGGTTTACAAGACCTATGATCCCCGTGCCAAGATCATGAAGCAGATGTGTGACATTGTACTGTCAAAGACCAGGCACAAGGACCCGCTTTTGGACATTGCAATGGCCCTGGAGGAAAGAGCACTGACAGACCCGTTTTTCCAGGATAAGCACCTGTACCCGAACGTGGATTTTTATTCCGGTATCGTGCTCAGGGCAATGGGTATTCCCACCAACATGTTCACGGTCATGTTTGCCATTGGGCGGCTGCCGGGCTGGATTGCCCAGTGGAAAGAAGATTATGCGGATCCGGAGATGAAAATATCCAGGCCGCGGCAGATTTACACCGGCCGGACCATGAATCACTATGTTCCCATCAAGGACAGGGAATAATTTCAAGCAGGCAGTGAGGGATGCTCCCCTTGTCATCGCCCACCGCGGCGCACGCAGCATTGCTCCTGAAAATACGATTCCTGCCGCCCTGAAAGCGTATGAGGCCGGTGCCGACCTGTGGGAAACCGATGTCAGGATGACAAGGGACCGGCACCTGATACTGTTCCACGACGATACCCTGGACCGGACCACGGATGTCCGGACCCGGTTTCCAGGGGCTTCAGGCTACCGGGTGGACGATTTTACGCTGGATGAAATCACCACTCTGGATGCAGGATCATATTTTGTCAGTACCGATCCGTTTGCCCAGATCAGGGCCGGTAATGTTTCCCGGCAGGAATGCCGGGAGTTTGTGGGTGTCAGGGTTCCGACACTGGCCCAGGGCCTTGAATTCACAGGCAGACATGCTTGGGCCGTGAACCTGGAACTCAAACATCATTTTGGGGAAAACCCGTCCATGGATATGCCGGAACTGGTCATCGATGCCATTATCCGGTCGGGTATAGATCCTGCAAAGGTAGCAGTGTCCTCCTTTTTTCATCCCTGGCTTCACCATATCAGGTCCAGGGCCCCGGAAATCGAGGTGCAGGCCCTTATAGATACACCGGCGGATATCGCGCGGATAAGGAGCGGCGGATCAGGATCAGAGGATTTTGATGTTTACAATGTGGCTTACCCGCTGGTTACCCGTGCCCTGGTATCTGATCTTGCCTTGTCAGGAAAAAAGATAAATGTCTATACCGTAAACAATCCCGATGTTGTCAGCAAGCTCACCCGGTATAAAGTTGCGGGTATTATAACCGATTTTCCCCAGTATTTCAGCCGGATGCCGATTTGACAAAAAAGCGCTTGACCGTTTCAACCGTGCGGTCAATGTCCTTTCGTGATATGCCGAGATGGGTGACCAGGCGGAAGGGATTTTCAAAAGGAATGAGGATCCCGGCAGTTTTCATGTGGGCGTGAAATTCATTGAACCTGCAAGTAATTTGTGCAAAAAGGATATTGGTCTGTACCGCTTCTGGATCTGTCTTGATCCCTTCAATTGAAGAAAGTCCCCGGGCAAGCACCCCTGCATTTTCATGATCTTCGGCCAGCCTGTCTACGTTTCGGGCAAGAGCATGGGTTCCGGCTGCCGCCAGTATCCCTGCCTGGCGCATGCCCCCGCCGAGAACCTTTCTCCAGCGCCGTGCATCGCGAACCTGGTCCCGGCTGCCGCACAACAGTGATCCAACCGGTGCCCCCAGACCTTTGGACAGGCAGACGGACAGGGTATCGAAATGCCCTGCAATTACCCTTGCCTCGATGCCCTGCGCGACTGCAGCATTGAATATGCGTGCACCGTCCAGGTGAAGGCCAAGGCCCTGGGCTTTTGAAAATTTTCGGGCTTTTTCAAGATAGTCCAGCGGCAGAATTTTTCCGGCCTGGGTGTTTTCAAGACAAAGCAGCCTGGTTTTTGCAAAATGGAAGTCATCCGGTTTTATAAAACGGGCTACCCTTTCAAGGTCCAGCGTACCGTCAGGTTCAAATTCCAGCGGCTGGGGCTGAATGCTTCCCAGGACTGCTGCTCCCCCTCCTTCGTAGCGGTAAGTGTGGGCCTGCTGTCCTACAATGTATTCGTCGCCCCTTGAACAGTGGGTGAACAGGGAAAGAAGATTGCCCTGAGTGCCCGAGGAACAGAAAAGAGCGTCTTCGGTTCCCATTATGGCAGCGGCTGTTTCTTCAAGGCGGTTGACCGATGGGTCTTCCCCGTATACATCATCCCCGACCGGTGCTTTGGCCATAACTTCCCTCATTTCCCTGTCCGGGGTGGTGACGGTGTCACTTCTTAAATCTATGAAATCCATAAAGACCGTCCTTTTCTTTTTTCATCCGATATTGTCAAACCCACTCACGGGGACTGACTATGACATAAAGATTTGCCTGCGGCAAGGGCATTCATGGTGGTTGCCCATATATTCCGCTGGAAAAAACCGGCATCACAATCAAAGAATGGCCCGTGGACCCGGACACCGGCATGTTGAATCCGGCTGATCTGGAGCTCCTGCTGTCCCCGAAAACCCGGCTGCTGGCATTCCCCCACTGTTCCAATGTGGTGGGCCACGTCAATCCGGTGGCGGATATCGTATCCATCGCAAAGGCAGCCGGTGACGTGTACACAGTGGTAGACGGGGTGGCCTGCGCCCCCCACGGCCTTCCGGACATCGGCTCCCTGGGCGCGGACATTTACCTGTTTTCCCTGTACAAAACCTGGGGGCCGCACCTGGGGGTGATGACCATCAAAAAACAGGTCATGGATGCGCTGCCCAACCAGGGCCATTTCTTCAACGCCCGTCTGGACAGGAAAAAAATGCTGCCTGCCGGCCCGGACCATGCCCAGATAGCTGCGGCAGCCGGGGTGACACAATACCTTGATGCTGTGCATTATTACCATTTTCCTCCTCCGGCTGACGGGGCAGGTACGGTTGGCCCTGCAGAAAAAGGCAGACAGCTCAAACAGCTTTTCCAGAATCATGAACGGGATCTACTGGCAAAACTGCTGACATGGTTGAAGAAACGCAGCGATATCAGGATCATTGGACCGGATGAACCTGACCTGCGAGTCCCCACCATATCCATCCTGCCCGTGGACAAACCCATGGATGAGGTCTTTACAGCGCTCACAGCCCAAAAAATTATGGCCGGCCAGGGTCACTTTTACGGAGTCCGCCAGTTGATGGGAATGAACATCCCCGTCGAGAAAGGAGTTTTGCGGTTATCATTTCTGCATTACACCACAGAAGACGAAATCCGTCAGCTAATTGACGGACTCTCTGCGGCCCTGGATTGAAAAAATTGAAGTTCCGGCGGACACGGCAAAGGAGCTTGGTCTGCCTAATCATCCGGTTCAAGCCGTTTGCCGAGGCTGACAACTTCATCTGTCTTGAAACCGATTGCCTTGTAAAATTCAATCACACCTGTATTGCTGCTGCGAACCTGCAGGTTGATCTTCGGACAGCCGGCTTCATGAAGAAGCTTCTGCGCTTCTTCCATCATCAGCCGGCCAATGCCACTGCGTTGATATTCAGGCTGCACGGCCAGGTAGTTGATCCATCCGCGATGGCCGTCATATCCTGCCATTATGGAGGCAATGATCCCATCGTCCAGGCATCCGACCAGGAACATTTCAGGTTGTACAAACAGCTTGCGCTGAATGTCCTTTTGCGGGTCATTCCACGGGACGACCAGTCCGCAGTCCTTCCATAAACGGATAACGGCCTCGGAATCATCCTGTTTGTATGGTCTTATCTTCATTTTCATCATCTCTCAGCAGAACACTATTCCTTTGGCTGAATATTACATAAACATCAGTCAACGGCAAGGGTATTTCCGCGCAGGGCAATCGCAAGTAAGAATTTTGCAGGTGGGGTTTTGTTGCTTCTGCCTAAA
>CAYNHL010000026.1:0-33162 GCA_964397015.1 uncultured Desulfobacterales bacterium
TCCGGTGACACCCTGTGCCGATCCCAGAAAAAAAAGGGGAGCGTTATCCGGCCGGCCCCTGAACCGCAACAACTCGCTGGCGCTCAAACAGCTTGCGGTTCCGAGCCGGTTCCGGCCGGATAACGCAACAACTCCCCTTTTTTTCCACCGGTCCTGTCACAGGGTATCACCGGAACCCTGCGGCAACTTCGGACTATATTACTTATAACCCTAAAAACAAGCATGTTTTAATGTCATTCACCCATGTTCCACATAATCAAGGGACTTTCAGGGATTTCTGTGAAAGACTGTCATTCATATCCTTCTGGACCTGGTCTTCCTTTTTGTGTTGAATTTACCATATTCTAACAGGGTGACGGAAAACTTGGAGAGGCTGTGTTTCGGTGACGTCCTGTGACAGGACCTTTTGAAAAAAAGGGGGGCTTTGCATTGTGAAGGTTGCGCCCGAAAAGAAGCGCAACCTGTTTGAGCGCCAGCGAGTTGTTGCGGTTCAGGGCGCAGCCTTCACAATGCCCCCTTTTTTTCTGGTATCGGCACAGGATGCCACCGGAACACGGCCGCGGTCGTTTTATTCGTAAGTCCCTGTCAACGAAATATAGGGTTCTCAGTTCCACGTGAAACTTTTCAGGTGTTTTCAATTTTGCCCGATTCAGGTATGATAGCCATACAGATGCGCCGGTTGTTCGGCGGCAATAATATTTACAGGGAAAAAAATGATCAAAGGAGTCTGCAGCTGTGGAACCACAAGCACTTGAAGGCATGCCTCTGGAATTGACGCCCGTGGGCCGTGTCGAGTCCGGGGAAGATACATGTATTGTTCACGTTTTTTTGGAATACGAAGAACTGCTTGACGGTATCGAGGCGTTTTCTCATATCCTGGTACTGTTCTGGCCCCACAAGCTCGACACTAAGAGCCGCCGGGTCAGAAAAGTGCATCCGAGACGGATTAAAACCATTCCAAAGCAGGGAGTCTTTGCCACCCGCAGTCCGGCAAGGCCCAATCCGGTTTTGATCACGGAAGTTCAACTGGTGAAAAGAGAGGGGCCGAAATTATGGATCAAGGGTTTTGACGGATTGGATGGCAGCCCGGTCATCGACATCAAACCGGTAACCCGCCGGCGTGAATACAAGGAAGGATTCAATGTGCCGGACTGGATGGAACAGGTCCGCGCAGCAGGAGATTCTTCAGGCTGATTTACATGGCAGGCCTTTTTGACGGTCAGATCGTGGTTAGCTTGATCTCGATGCGCCGATTTTTTTGAAGGGCTGCCGGTGTGCTGCCGGGATCGACCGGGTGGTACTGGCTGAAACCGGCGGCTGCCATATGTTTTTCAGGTATTCCCTGTCTGGCAAGGAACTTTACAACGCTCAAGGCTCGTGCCGTTGACAGTTCCCAGTTGGACGAAAACCACTGGTTGTTGATGGGTATGGTGTCGGTATGCCCGTCGATACGCAGGATCCACTGGATATCGTCCGGAATTTTCTGTGCCACGTCGGCCAGGATTTCAGCCAGCTCAGCAAGGTGCTTTTGACCATCCTGGCCGAGATCGGCAGATCCGGATTCAAATAAAAGCTCTGCCTGAAAGACAAACCTGTCTCCCTGGATCTGTATAGCCGGGTGATCCCCCAGGGCGGCGCGCATCCTTCCAAAAAATTCGGAACGGTAGGTTTCAAGGGTATGGATTTTTCTGGCCAGAGCAATGTTAAGCTGTTCTCCCAGGTCCTGGATAGTGTCGTCTTTTGTTTCGATTTCTTCTTTAGATAAGGCCAGGGCATTGCTGATGACATTCAGCTGATCCCTTAGGCGCTGAACCTGGTCGGTCAGCAGTGCAACTTCGGCCCTTGCATCTGCTGAAAGCTGTTTTTCTTCTTCAAGTGCCTGCTTTTGTTTGTTCAAGACAGCGGTCAATGCCTGGATACGGATGTCCCGGGCTTCAATCTTTTTTTGTGCCAGGTGGGTTTTTTCGCTCTGGTCTGCCAGCCGGGCGCTCAATGTCCGGCTGCGGTCCCGCAGAACCGTCAGCTCGTAATCTTTCTGGGACAAAGACGACGCAAGGGAGCCCACCCGGGCTTCAAGTTCGTCGCGAACCTTTCGAAGGGCTGCGATGTCTTCGTTAAGGCTGCCGACCATCATCAGCTGGTTTTGCAGGGCGGCCTGGTCTTTGTCAGCCTGTTCGGTGAAAAAAGAGACCTGGCCGGCCAGATCTTTGTTTTCATCGGTCAGTTCATCGATAATGCCGGACAGCCTGGCTACCTGGCTGTCCAGGCGCAGGGCTTTTTCCTTTTCAAGCCCTAAGAGGGTGGTCAGCTGTTCTACCTGTGCATGGAGGGCGGCAAGCTCGTCTTTCTGGCCATGAAGTACCTGGCTGAGAAGAAACTGGGCGATGATGAAAACCATTAGCACGAAAATAACAACCATGAGCAGTGCCGAGAGTACATCCACGTATCCTGGCCATGCCGTGATTGGTGAAGATATCCGCCGTCTGGATCGGGCCATGGTAATGCCTCCTGTTAAAGGTCCGGCTCCTCTTGGCCGGACTTGGGTTTGCTGCGTGGGTTTCCGGTGCCCATCCGGTTCAGAAGCTGGTTGTTCTGGTGGGTGAGTTTAACCAGAAGCCGCATCTGATAGGCAATTTCTTCCATGGCAGGCGAGGTTTGTCCTGGCTGAGTTGCGGGGGGATCATCGGTTTCTACAAGTCTTGTGACTCCAGACAGCCATTCTTCCATCTCATTGAAAAAACGGTTCTGGGCATGGCCTGCCTGGATATCGACAAAGCCCAGTATCAAAGATCCGCCCAGGCCGAAAAGGGATGAACTGAATGCAGTTCCCATACCTTTGAGCGGCTGTTCAAGGCCCTGCTTGAGCTGGTCGAACAAAAGGGCGAACGCTTCGCTGCCAACGTCCAGTCCGTTGATAACCTGGCCCACGGTAGAAATGGTCTGTAAAAGTCCCCAGAAGGTGCCAAGCAGTCCCAAAAAAACCAGCAGTCCGATCATGTACCTGGAAATTTCCCTGGATTCGTCAAGGTGTCCACGGATACTGTCCAGAACAGTGCGAAGTGAAAGGGCGGACAGGCGGAAGCGGTCCCTGTGAATTTCTTCCAGGTGCCGGGCAAGAGAAGACAAAAGCAGCGTAGGCTCGGTAACCGACAGGCCGGGGTCTCCTGTCCTGAATACCTTTATCCACTTGATTTCCGGCTCCAGCTTCAGGATCTGGAAAATGTTGATCCCGATGCCCACGCCCAGGGCGGCCAGTATCAGCAGGTTGAATCCCCAGTTTGCCATAAAGGCGTTTTTCAAAGGGGAATACAGCAGTCCGCATACAGCGGCCACTATGACAAGATAAAAAACGGTGAAATACAGGTAACGTCGAGGATTGGTCATAAAATCCGCCTTTCGTTAAAAAAAGGGTGATGGTCTCTTATTTACCAGCTGCATGGCAGATGTCAAGATAAAGAAAAAACAACCGGCTTGAAATTATATTCTTGACACTCGAGCTGCACAAACCGTTATGGAAGGTTCGAGGAATCTATGGGAGTAACGGGCTCGTCATAATTTTCCTTATCAGGCCAGAAACGGTTTCAGAAGAACCCGGCAGCAGTTTAAGAAGGCGGCAGAACGAGCTCTTCTTTTAGCAGGCAGCAGGCGATCCTGTGGGCCGGCTGTCCGTCAGGCAGATAGGAGAGGTTTTCGGGCTGGACCAGTTTGTTCATGACACAGCCTTCCGGGATGGACAGCCTGAACAGGTCGGTTTCATTGACAGGCGGGGTTTTGACCAGGACATCGTTTTTTATGGTGAAGCTGTGGAGCGGATAATCTTCGCAGATTGGACATTGATAGACCCGGCCATTGGGAAACACGAAAAAATTGCGGGCCACTGTTCCTGCACATTCGAACACCTCGTCCGGGTCGAGAAATACCTTGGGATAGGAAACAGCTATACCGGACCGGGCTATTGTTTCAGCGACCTTTGGAATGGTGTCAAGCCACATCTCTTTTGAAATCTGGCCTGCATGTGACGGCTTTGCCGATTCGCCCCTGAGGCCCACTACCTGGATAAAAAAACGATCGATACCCAGGGAAGAGACAAGGTCCGGCATCTTGTCAAGATCCTGGATATTGTCACAGGACACGGTGTAGATCATGGAACACAGAAAACCTTTTTGCCGGGCGGCCTTAATACCTGAAATCACCTGGTCAAAACATCCTTTTCCCCTTATCCGGTCATTGGTAGAGGCTGTTGCACCATCCAGGGAAAAGCTTAAAAAATCAAGCTCTTCAGGAGAGATCTTTTCCAGGATATCATGAAACAGGTAGCCATTGGTGTCGATGGTAACAGAAGTGTAGTTCAGGGATCCTGCCGTCCGAACGGCTTTGGATAAATCAGGGTGCAGAGTTGGTTCACCGCCCAGGAAAATCACGTTGGTGTCTTGTGCTGTTTTGGCAAACATGGCCAGCCATTTATTGATGGTGCGGATGTCAAGGGTTTGGTCTCCATGCTGGTCCTTGTTGATATAGCAGTGGCGGCAGGACAAATTGCACCTTGTCAGGATGTGGAAAAAAAGATTGGACGCGTGCTTTGAAAAACTTACCGTTCGCTTTTGCATTGTCACCCCATACACTGCTTGGTGAACTCGGGATCAAAAGGCACGGGGTACATGCCGTCAAAGCAGGCCTTGCAGAAGTTGTTCTCCGGGTCCCTGACTCCGCTGGCCTGCAGCATGCCCTCGACAGACAGGTAATGCAGCGAATCGAGTCCAAGGTATTGAGTAAGTTCCGGTATCGGCATGGAGGCGGCGATCAATTCCCCTTTTGAAGAAAAATCTATCCCGTAATAGCAGGGAAACCGGTGCGGGGGACACGATACACGCATGTGAATTTTTTTCACCCCCAGGGCGCGCAGGGCCTTGACCCTGGTTTTGGCCGTAGTTCCCCGGATAATGGAATCCTCGACAATAATGATATCTTTTCCCTGGATCAGTTCACGGACGGGGTTGAGCTTTATGCGGACGGCAAAATCCCGCATGGACTGGGTTGGCTGAATAAAGCTGCGGCCCACGTAATGGTTTCTGATCATGCCCATTTCAAAGGGAATCCCGGATTCAACCGCATAACCTATGGCGGCGTAATTGCCTGAGTCCGGAAACGGCATGACCATGTCCGCGTCTACAGGGGCTTCTTTTGCCAGCTGGCACCCGTGGGCTTTCCGCATCTGGTAGACGTTCTGTCCGCTTATGGTGGAGTCCGGGCGGGCGAAGTAAATGTACTCGAAAATGCACAAAGACCTGTGGGGCGCTGTCCTGGGATGCCGGATGCTCTTGATGCCATCCTCGTTGATGATGACGATTTCACCGGGATCGAGTTCCCTTATGAATTCGGCCTGGATAAGGTCAAAGGCACAGGTCTCGGAAGCCAGCACGTAATGGCCGTTGAGTTTTCCCAAGGCAAGCGGCCGGAATCCGTTGGGGTCCTTTATACCGATGATTTCACCTTTACAGGTCAAAAGTACCATGGAATAGGCACCTTCAATCCTGGAAACAGCTTTGAGCACGGCATCTTCGACGTTGCCACGGATCAGGCTCTTTATGAACAGGTGTAAAAAAACCTCGCTGTCCATGGTGGTCTGGAAAATGGATCCGGTCTTTTCCAGCTCCTCCCTGATCAGGTGGGCGTTTACCAGGTTGCCGTTATGGGCCAGGGCGTAGGACCGGTGCCTGTGGTTGACTACAAAGGGCTGGGCATTGGTGATTATGGAATCGCCGGTGGTGGAATACCTGACATGGCCTATGGCCGACCCGCCTTCAATACGTTTCAAGTCTTCCATGTTGAAGATATCGTGAACCAGGCCCATTCCCTTATGGGAATAAATCTGGTCGTTGATGCCGCGGTTGACGGAAATGCCGGCACTCTCCTGGCCGCGGTGCTGGAGGGCATAGAGTCCGAAATAGGTGATCTGGGCCGCTTCCGGGTGCCGGTAAAGACCGAAGACACCGCATTCGTCCCTGGGAGGCGATAACTCGTACATGGCTATCCTTTTTGCATGTCCCTGTGGTAGTCCTGGATGGGCCGGACTGTCAGTATCTCTTTTTTCAGGGCCTCGATGGCCTGGCATATGGCCTTGGTACCATCGGTCGTGGTGGAGTATGGAATATCGTACTTGATTGCCGCACGCCTGATTTCATATCCGTCCCTGCGTGTCTGGGTGGAGGACCCGGTATTGAGAATCAACTGGACTTCCTTGTTTTTCACTGCATCCACGACATGGGGCCGGCCGGCGGAAACTTTTTCAATGACCCGGACCGGCACGCTGTTTTCTTCAAGAAACCGGGCTGTTCCCCTGGTGGCCATTATGGTGAAGCCCATGTTGTGAAATCTTTTGGCAACGGGCAGGGCGGCCAGTTTATCCTTGTCCTGAACAGAAATGAATACCGTGCCTTCCTGGGGAAGGCGCTGTCCGGCAGCGATCTGGGCCTTGGCAACGGCAGCGCCGAGATCCTTGTCAATGCCCATGACCTCCCCGGTGGATTTCATTTCAGGACCCAGGACAGGATCGACGTTGGGAAAACGGTTGAAGGGCATGACCGCTTCTTTGACGGAAAAATGATCCGGAATGATTTCCCGGGTTATACCGAGCTCGGGCAGGGTTTTACCCAGCATGACCTTTGTGGCCAGCTTGGCAAAAGGAATGCCGGTGGCCTTGGATACAAAGGGGATGGTCCTGGAGGCCCTGGGGTTGACCTCGATTATATAGAGCCGGTCATTCTGGATGCCGAACTGTATGTTCATCAGCCCTTTGACGTTCAGTTCCCGGGCTATGGCCTTTGTGGCGGCGCTCATTTCATCTATGTGCCTGCGGGAAATTGAAAACGGCGGCAGCACACAGCACGAGTCGCCGGAATGTATGCCCGCCTCTTCAATATGTTCCATCATACCGCCGATAACGGTTGTCTCACCGTCGGAAATAGCATCCACGTCCAGCTCAAAAGCCTCTTCGAGAAACTTGTCGATGAGAACGGGATGGTCCGGGGATGCCTGGATTGCAAGCTCAAAAAATTCCTCCAGACCGGTTTCGTCAAAGACAATTTTCATGGCCCGGCCGCCCAGGACAAAGGAGGGGCGAACCATTACCGGGTATCCAATATTCCGGGCCACCTGCCGGGCCTGTTCAAAACTCGTGGCAATGCCGTTTTCCGGCTGGGTCAGGTTCAACTTGTTGAGAAGCGCCTGGAACAGGTCGCGGTTTTCCGCCCGGTCAATGCTCTCTGGGCTGGTGCCGATGATGGGCACCCCTGCCCTCTGCAGGTCAGAGGCCAGGTTCAGCGGGGTCTGGCCGCCGAACTGGACGATGACTCCGCTGGGTTTTTCCTTTTCGACGATGTGCAGCACGTCTTCCCTGGTCAGCGGTTCGAAATAGAGCTTGTCCGAGGTGTCGTAGTCGGTGGAGACCGTCTCCGGGTTGGAATTTACCATGATGCTTTCCACCCCTTCTTCTTTCAAGGCATAGGAAGCGTGAACACAGCAGTAGTCGAATTCTATGCCCTGGCCTATGCGGTTGGGGCCTCCGCCCAGGATAATGACTTTTTTCCTGTCGGATACCCTGGCCTCACATTCAGTTTCATAGGTGGAATAGTAATAAGGCGTGGATGCGTGGAATTCGGCGGCGCATGTGTCAACCAGCTTGTATACAGGTACAAGGCCGAGATCCTTACGGTTCTGTTCGACAAGGTTCTCCGGAACCTTGGTCAAAAAAGCGATCTGCCTGTCAGAAAATCCATATTTCTTGGCTGTTTCAAACAGATCAAAGGGCAGGTTGCTTCCGGCCAGGATCAATTGTTTCTCCAGATCCACAATCTGTTTCATCTGGTTTAAAAACCACGGATCGATCTGGGTCATCCGGTGAATCATGGTTACGGGCATGCCGTGTTCGAGCGCGTACTTTATAAAAAACAGCCGCTGGGAGTTGGGCGTTACCAGAAGGTACTCGAGATCCGTTCCTGAAATACTGCCGGATTCCGGGTCCTTTCCATCCCCGCCAAATCCGGCACGCCCGATTTCAAGGGAACGAAGACCCTTCTGGAGCGCCTCCTTGAAATTGCGGCCGATGGCCATGGTTTCCCCCACGGATTTCATGGCAGTCGTGAGCACATCCTCGGCTTCGGGAAATTTTTCAAAGGTCCATCGAGGAATCTTGATTACGCAGTAATCGATGGAGGGTTCAAAACAGGCATAGGTTTCCCCCGTGATGTCATTGGAGATTTCATCCAGGGTATACCCGACCGCCAGCTTGGCCGCTATCTTTGCAATTGGAAATCCTGTGGCCTTGGAGGCCAGCGCCGAACTTCGCGACACCCTGGGGTTCATTTCCACCACTATCAGCTCACCGGTCTGTGGATGGACTGCAAACTGGACATTGGACCCCCCGGTGTCCACGCCGATTTCCCTCATGATTGCGATGGAGGCGTCCCTGAGTTTCTGGAACTCCTTGTCCGACAGGGTCTGGGCAGGGGCCACGGTGATGCTGTCGCCGGTATGGACACCCATGGCATCGATGTTTTCAATGGAGCAGATGATAACGACATTGTCGGCATGGTCGCGCATGACCTCGAGTTCGTATTCTTTCCAGCCGAGTACGGATTCTTCCAGCATTACCTGGGTGATCAGGCTGGCATCCAGCCCGGCCTTGGCCATAACTTTGAGTTCTTCCGGGTTGTAGGCCACTCCGCCTCCGGTACCGCCAAGGGTGAAGCTTGGACGGATAATGACCGGAAAACCGATCTGTCGGGAAATATCCTCCACTTCTGATAGATCCTTGGCAAACCCGCTTCTCGGGATTCTAAGCCCTATGCGTTTCATGGCATCCCTGAACAGCTCACGGTCTTCGGCCTTGTTGATGGCCTCTACCGATGCCCCGATCATTTCCACATTGTATTTTTCCAGGACTCCGGTCCTGGCTGCTGCAATGGCCGTGTTCAGACCGGTCTGGCCGCCGAGAGTGGGCAGAAGGGCATCGGGCCGTTCCTTTTCAATGACCTTGACAACGGTTTCAGGTGTCACCGGCTCGATATAGATTCTGTCCGCCGTGTCCGGGTCGGTCATGATAGTGGCCGGGTTGGAGTTGATTAAAATTACCTCGAACCCTTCTTCTTTCAAGGCTTTGCAGGCCTGGGTCCCCGAATAGTCGAATTCACAGGCCTGGCTGATGATAATGGGGCCGGCTCCTATGATCAAAATTTTCTTGATGTCATCTCGTTTTGGCATTTTTCATCACTTGTGCAAACTGGTTGAAAAGATAGGCGGCATCATGGGGTCCCGGGGAGGCCTCGGGATGGTACTGGACTGCGAACGCCCTGTAACTGTCATTCTTGAGCCCCTCTATCGAGGCTTCGTTCATGTTGATGTGGGTCATCTGGGTGTCGCTTTTTTCAAGGGTGTCCAAATCAACGGCAAATCCATGGTTCTGGGAGGTAATTTCAATGCGGCCGGTGGCAAGGTTTTTTACAGGCTGGTTGCCTCCCCTGTGTCCGAATTTGATTTTCCTGGTGCGGTTGCCCATGGCAATGCCTAAAAGCTGCATGCCCAGGCAGATGCCGAAAATCGGGGCAAATCCGAGCAAAGATTTTATGGTGTCGACCGCATAGGTCAAAGGAGCGGGATCGCCGGGGCCGTTGGACAGAAAAATACCGTCCGGCCGCAGGCTTTTGATGGTATGGGCATCGGTGCCGGCCGGCAGCACAAGGACTTCGCAGTCTGCCTTTTCAAGGCACCGGATAATATTGTATTTAATACCGAAATCCAGGGCTGCCACGGAAAACTTTTTTTCCCTGAAATGCCATAAAAAGGGGTCTGACAATGCCTGGGTCTCGATGTAGGCGGGCTTGCCATGCTGCCAGAAGTACGGCTTTCTTGTAGTGACCCGGCTGACAAGATCGCTGCCTGCCATGGGTGGGATCTGCCTGGCCTGTTCAACCAGGGCCCCGGGCTCGAGCCGGGATGTGGAAATAACAGCCCGCATGGCTCCTGTTTTCCGGATATGGCGGGTCAGGGCCCGGGTGTCCAGGTCATGGATCCCCAGGATCCCCTGGCTGATCAGGTAGTCGGCCAGGGTGCCGGTTGACCTGAAATTGCTGGGATAGTCCTGGTATTCCTTGACGATGAGTGCGGCCGCCTGTATCCGGTCGGACTCGACGTCGTCCGGGCACACCCCGTAATTGCCGATCAGCGGATAGGTCATGGTGACCATCTGCCCGCAGTATGACGGGTCGGTCAGGATTTCCTGGTACCCGGTCATGCTGGTGTTGAAGACAATTTCTCCTGTAGCCTCGCCTGAGCCGGTAAAGCTCCTGCAGGGAAAAGCCCGTCCATCTTCCAGAGCAAGTAACGCTTTCATGTTTTCTGCACCTGTTGCCACGCGTGGTTTAAGCCAGAATTAACGGCAAAAAAAGCCGGTAAAATCAATCTTTTCTAAAGCGGCATACTGTATCATAAATCTTGCATGTTGAGCAAGCCTGTGTTTTTTTCTTTCTGTACGGTATTCGGTTTTACAGTACATGGGCGGCCTTTTTTAAAAACAGGGAAAAAATCATTCCACAAAACGAGATCGCTCCGGCCACCAGGAACGGAACAGTGAAAGAAGCGGTGGTATCCGCAAGGTATCCGCCAAGCGCGGGGCCGATGGACTGTCCTATGCCGAAAAACAGGGTGATGAAACCCAGGCCTGCAGGCGCCAGCCTGGGGCCGACAAAATCCCCGGCCGCTGCGGCCATGATAGTTGGAATGCTCCAGGCTGTCAGGCCGAAAAGGATGGCGGAAAGGTAAAACCCGGCCTTGACTGTGAACAGCGCGTAGATGACATAGGACATACCCAGGACAAGGTATGCCAGGGCTGCTCCCCTGCCCCGTCCGATCCGGTCCGAGATGCTGCCCCAGATCACCCCGCAGAAGATGCTCAACCCGCCCACCATGGCCCACAACCCGCCGGCCCACGCTTCTGAATATCCCATTTCCTTGACCAGGTAGGCGGCAAAAAACACCATGTAGATAATGTATGACAGGCCGTAAAAAAAATAGACAATCCCCAGGTACCACAGGGACTTCATTTTGTAGACCTTGTGCCAGTCCAGCATGGAGGCCTTGGGCAAGGGCCCGGTCTTGTCAGCCTTGGCCGGAGCGTCCTGGCCGACCGGCAGCAGGCCCTTGTCCTCGGGCTGGTTTCGAAGGAATATGCAGACGATCCCGGCAATGACCAGAACACAGCCCCCCAGTATGAACCATGAAAACCGCCATCCGCCGGGGCCGTATGTTTTCAGGATAAAAGGCACAATGAGGCCGGATAAAAGAGTGCCAAGGCCGATCCCTCCGGACACGATCCCGGTGGCAAATCCCCGCTTTTTGACGGCGAACCAGGCAGAGCCCAGCGCCATTGCCGGTACGTATGCCGCGCCGTTTCCAAGGCCGGTCATCAGGCGCATGGCAAAGGCAAACCCGAAAGAATTTGCCAGCCCGGTCAGTATCATGGTTATGCCCATGAGAACCAGGGCCGCGGTTATGACTGCTCTTGTCCCGAACCTGGCAGCGAGGAATCCGCCTATGATGGCCATGGACAGGTATCCGAGAAAATTTCCGGTTCCGAGCAGCCCGAGCTGTGTATAGTCAAAGGCGAGCCCGTCTTTCATGGCCGGCAGAAGGAGAGTGTATGCCATCCTCCCGAAACCGTGAGCTGCAACAGTTGTTATCAATCCCATGAAAATTACAATCCACCCGTAATGGTATTTTGTCTCCATGTGTGCTCCTTTTTTGTCTAAGGCTGTTGATTGATCCTTTGTTGATGAAACAGTTCGATCTTATCCGGAAAAATTCTCAATGGATTACTTTTTCATATCACAAAATCAATTGCAATCATTTCTTCAATACAATATGTTGGAAGCTGTCTAAAATGAATAACTGATTCCTCTATTGACTGGCGATGCAATGATAGATATTGACATTCATACCCTTTTTCCCGGGCTTGACCCGGCCCTTGAAAAAATTCTTTCCAACCGGTTGCAGCTTTTTGCCAAGGCCTGTGAAAATCAGCCTTTATCAAAAGGGGTAATAAAAGACGTACCTGAAAGGTTCAAAAGCGATTTTGCCAGGGCAATGCTGTTCAGTGAATTCATTGCTGCCCGGTTTACCCGGTCGCCGCGGATACTGGAAGCGCTTCTATCTTCAAGGGATCTTTATTCTGAGTATCCACCCGGCCGGTATCTGGAAAAACTTTTGCAGCAGACAGATAAGCTGGATTCAGAAAGCAAGGTTCAGTCCGGGCTGCTTGAATTCAAGCTTTACGAGTCTGTCCGTATCGCATGGCGGGACCTGAACAGCCTGGCAGGCCTTTCTGAAACCCTTGAGAACCTTTCAGACCTTGCGGATGCCTGCCTGCAGAAAGTGCTGGACACAGTGTATGCAAAGTGCTGCGGTACCTATGGGATCCCTGTGGACCAGAACGAAAACCCACAGGAAATGGTTGTGCTGGGCATGGGAAAACTTGGGGCCAGGGAGTTGAATTTTTCATCGGATATCGACCTGATCTTCGTGTTTCCCCGGTCCGGCCGGACAACGGGAGACCGGCATGTCACCAATGAAGAGTTTTTTACAAAAGTCTGCCTCAGGTTTTTGAAAATGTTTGATGCCGCCAGTCTCGGGGCTACGTTTTACCGGGTTGACAACAGGCTTCGCCCTTTTGGGGCGGGCGGCCCCCTGGTAATGAGCAGCGCGGCCTTTGAAGCCTATTACGAGGCCCAGGGCCGTGAGTGGGAGCGGTATGCCATGATCAAGGCCCGGCCGGTCGCAGGAAACATCACAGAGGGCCGCCGGCTTCTTGGCCGTCTGAATTCATTTGTATACCGCCGGTATTTTGATTACGGCACCTTTGATTCATTCAGGGATATGAAAGCCCGTATTTCCCTTCAGGTGAAAAATAAAAAATTCAAATCCAACATCAAGCTCGGTCCCGGCGGGATCCGGGAGATCGAATTTTTCTGCCAGCTTTTCCAGCTGATCAGGGGGGGAGTGGAGCCTGATCTCCAGGAGCGTTCGCTGCTGAAGGTCCTGGATACCCTGAACAGGCACGGGAGCATCAATGAAACGACATGGTCCGATCTTCGCCATGCCTACATTTTTTTTCGGAAGGTCGAAAACAGGCTCCAGGCCTATGCCGATCTTCAGACCCATGACCTGCCCTCCTGCAGTGAACAGCTGCTGATACTCGCCCTGTCCATGGGGTATGATACAGTCCAGGACCTGGTCAGGGATGTGAGCGGTCACATGGCCAGGGTTCATGGCCATTTCAACGAACTGCTGGTATCGGAGGAAGAACGGTCCCGTGATGCCAGGACAAAAGATTTCAAGCAGCTGTGGTTCAACATCAACGATCCCCAGTTTGACGAGGAAGCGTTTGATATAACCGGCTTTGACAATCCCAAAGAGGTGCTGAATGCGCTCAGGACCCTTGAAGAGCACCCCAATACCAGGCGCATGACCGCCAGCGGCAGGAAAAAGCTTGGCCGCCTGGTGCCTTTGATCCTGCAGAAACTGACCCGTTGCGAACAGCCCGGGGAGGTTCTGCACCGGCTGATCGACCTGGTCATAACCATTGAAAGGCGGACCTGTTACCTGTCTTTGCTTATTGAAAACAAGGGTGCGCTTGAAAACCTGATCCGCCTGGCGGCCAAAAGCCAGTGGATCGTTTCCTTTCTTGCCCGGCACCCCATGCTGCTTGACGAGCTGCTGAATCCGGCTTCGCTTTATTCACCCCCGGGCATGCAGGATCTGCACGATGAAATAGAAAACCGGTTTTCAAGGATCCAGGATGCAGACACTGAATACCTGCTGGAAGAACTTTCCGTGTTCAAGCAGATCAATACCCTGAGGGTCGCTGCCGCCGATATCAGTGGAGACTATCCGTTGATGAAGGTCAGCGATCACCTCACCTATATAGCACAGATAGTTCTGGAAAAAGTGCTGGATATTTCCTGGCAGATGGTGGTGGCAAGGTACGGGCTGCCCGAAGGTGTTTCAGGTGATGACCAGGCTTGTTGCGGGTTCGGTATCGTGGCTTATGGCAAGGTCGGGGGATTTGAAATGGGGTATAAATCTGATATAGACCTTGTTTTTCTGTACAAGGGGACACCGGGCCTGACCCTGGGCCCAAAACAGATCGACAACAACATGTTCTACTCCAACCTCGGTCAGCGGATAATCAACGCTCTGACCATGCACACGGCCGCCGGCACCCTTTACAAGGCAGACATGCGGCTTCGCCCGGGCGGAACCGCAGGGTTGATCGTATCCCATATCGATGCTTTTGAAGAATACATGGAGCAGCAGGCATGGACCTGGGAGCACCAGGCTCTTATCAAGGCCAGGCCTGTCTGCGGCGACCAGGACCTGGTCAGTATGTTCAACAGCATCCGGTCCCGGGTTTTGAAAAAAGAGAGGCCGCCTGAGCAGCTAAAGGACGATATCTGCCAGATGCGAGAGCGCCTTCGCAAAGAACATCTCAAGCGGGAACCGGGCCTGTTCGATATAAAACAGGGCGAGGGAGGGCTGCTTGATATCGAGTTTCTTGTACAGTACCTGGTATTGCGTTACGGAGCCCATTACCCGGATGTAACTGTATGGACCGACAATATCAGGCTTCTGGAAAGCCTGATAACCGAGGGCATTTTGCTCCCGGAAACCGGGGAGATGCTGCAGTCGGCCTACCTGGAAATGCGCCGGGAGATTCACAGGCTGAACCTCATGGACCGGCCCGTGATGGCGCCGGAAGAGATGTTTGAGAAAACCGCCCGGCAAGTGATTGAGGTGAAGGAAAGCCTATGCTGCCCGATTTGAACAGGCTTCAGGTGTTTTATCATGTCTATGCTCTCAAGAGCGTCAACAAAGCAGCCATCCGGCTCCAGCTGACCCAGCCTGCCGTCAGCCAGCAGATCAAGAAGCTGGAAAATGAAATCAGGGCCGAGCTGTTCACCCGGCTGCACAGGAAAATCGTACCGACATCCGCCGGACACCGCCTGTTCAGGGTAATAAAGCCTTTTATGTCGTCCATCGACAGCCATGTCCGGTATATCACCATGCCCCTGAACGCTCCCCACGGCCCGCTGAGTATCGGAGCCCCGCTGGAATTCGGCATCACGTACCTGCCCAAAATATGCAAGGCCTTCCGGAAGAAACACAGCACGGTGACGTTCGGTATCGAGCTCGAGGAATCCGATGTGCTGCTGTCCAGGGTAAAAAAAGGCGCCCTTGATTTCGCACTGGTGGATTTTTTTTCAGCCAAGGACCAGTTCCCCGGAAAACCCGACCTGTTCCACATCGACCCCCTTGTGGAGGAGACCTTTATCCTGGCCTGCTCAAGAGAGTATCATGACAAATACATCAAGGGGGATTATTCATTTGAAAATATCGAAAAACAGGCTTTTTTGACTGACGAACACGAGCCTATGATCCTGAAACACTGGTTCTGGCACCATTATGCCCGGATCCCGGCCAACCTGGACATCGTGCTGGCCATTGACAACCACCAGGCGCTTCTGGCCGCCATCCGCCTGGGCATGGGGCTGGCAATAACCGCTACACACCTGGTTGCCGAAGAAATCCGGGCCGGCGGCATCTGCGTGGTAGCCGCCGGTCAAAAGGAAATCATATCCAATATTTCCCTGGTCCAGCTGGCTGACAAGACAGCTACCTTGACCGAGACCTCTTTTCAGGAACATCTCAGAAAATGGCTCTCCCGGGACCCGGACACTGCCGGTCATACAACAGGAGGTAAATGAATTTGGCCCTGTAACACCGAATCAGCGGGCAAACCCCTGGACAGTGTCATCGTCTATGGGTTTGAAGAACTTGAAGCTGACTGCGTAATCATTGAACAGCTGGTCCTGGAGAGCGGTGATTTTCCCTTTCTTATTCAGGTTCGGGATGTGGGAGCCCTTGCCCGAAATCAGTTTGACCATGGCTGTTCTACCCAGCAGGGCACGGGCGGTTTCTTTTTTTGAAGATTTTATGACAAAGGACGCTCCGCCGCGTGACAGGTCTTCGAGCACACCGTAAACCGGTTTTTCCGACGGCGTGTTGTCTGCCCTTATGATGAACAGCGCCGCTTTACCCTGGGCCGGCACTCGATGGTGCTTGCGCCGGTTCACTTTCTGGGACTGGACAATGTCGGAGGTATCGGCGGGCAAAAGCTCCCTGCACAAGTTTTCAATCTTGCCGTCAAGCCCTGCAACCTGTTCTTTGAGCTCAAACAGGGCGTCCTGGGTCAAATAGCCTAATCGTACAGCGCTTTTTGTCCTGACCGTGGTGGTGGCAAGGGAAATGCTGAAAAAGCTTGAAAAACCTGTGATCTGACCCGGGCCGATTTCTTTTAGAATGTTTTCTTCGGTGCCGGAAAGGCAGAATGACTCAAGGCGGCCCTCGTAAATGAAAAAAAGCTTGTCATTGCGTTTTCCCTGCTGGATTATGATCTTGCCCTTTGGAACGGATGCGGTTTTCAGCCTGTAATAAAAAGCGTTGGCCTCTTCCTGGGAAAAACTGTCATACAGGTGCTGCCACTGCTGTTTGTGGCCGGAATCGATACCTTTTGTCTTTTCTTCCTCGATGATTTCACCTGAATCTATGATCTGTGTCAGGGCCATTGAATCGGTATCTATAAGTTTCTGGCGCAGCCGGTCGGCCTTGTCGAAATTGCCCTTTTTTGCATATTCCACGATGACTTTGAAAAGAAGGGCTACCGCTTCTTCTTTTTTTCCCTGTTCAACCAGTTGGAGCGCCTTTGTTTCTTTTTCTTCAAGGGTCATAAGATGCCTCCTTTGAAAGGAATCATAAAAAAATCACGAGATTAAAAAAAGACTCAGCCAGGGCCAGTAGGTGATAATGAGCACGGTTGCCAGCAGCACCAGCATAAAGGGGAGAGCCGCGCGGTAAATGGTGATCACGGGCCTGTCGAACCTGTAGCTTGCGATGAACAGGTTCATTCCCACCGGCGGGGTACAGTAGCCTATCTGCATGTTGGCCAGGAATATGATACCCAGGTGGACCGGGTGAATCCCGTAACTGACGGCCACAGGCAGAATCAGCGGAACCATTATGATGATGGCGGAAAAAATATCCAGGATGGCCCCGAGCATAAGCAGAAAGATGTTGAGCAGTACCAGGAACAAAAGCTTGCTGCTTACAAGGGACTGGCATATCTTGAACAGTTTCATCGGTACCTGTGCATCGACCAGGTAATTGGTAAAGGCCAGGGACACGCCGAGGATAAGAAGGATTCCCCCGATCATGACCATGGCGTCCCGAAGTATTGCAGGCAGTTTTTTTATCGGGATTTCCCTGTAGATAAAAACTTCCACCACCAGCACATAAATGGCGGTTACGGCTGCGGCTTCTGATACAGCAAAAAAACCTGAATAAATACCTCCCAGGACAAAAATTGGAAGCGGCAGCTCCCACGCGGATTCCCTGAGCGCGGCCAGAGCGGGTTTGAGAGCAAACCGGGTACGGGTCTGCGGCAAAAGACGGTTTGACCACAGGCTGTAAGCTGAAAGGGCGGCAATCATCAGCAGGGCCGGGAGAATACCTGCGGCAAAAAGGGCGTTGAACGTGACCGCCGGCCCTGCGTCCATCTGCTGTGCTATGATTCCGTAAAGGATCAGGGGAAGTGACGGCGGCAGCAGCAGGCCCAGGCTGCCCGAGGTGGTGACAAGGCCAAGGCTGAATTCATCCTTGTAGCCGGCTTCTGTCAGCGCCGGATACAAGAGGGCTCCCAGGGCCACGATGGTCACGCCGGAAGCGCCTGTAAAGGCGGTGAAAAGGGCGCAGATCACGAAGGCGACAATGCACAGCCCCCCGGGCATCCAGCCCAGAAAGGCCCTGGTAAGCCTTACGAGCCGGGACGAGGTCCCGCTTTCGCCCAGCAGGTACCCGGCAGTGGCGAACAGCGGCAGCGCCAGCAGGATGGGCGTGTCGGCAATGCGGTACAGTTCGATGGCCACGGCCGTAAGATCGATACCGGCACCATGGAATCCAATCATGGCGCCGGCGGCAATGACTGCGAACAGCGGTGCACCCAGCAGTGCCAGGAGGACAAGGATAATAATTACCATCACCGTGATCATCGGGGCGGCTCCATTGTGCTGCGGCAGTCATACAGGGCCAAAAGCAGGTAGCGCAGGCAGATGACGGCAAAAGCGACAGGTATAATCATGCTGCAGACCCAGACCGGGACTCCACCGAAGGCTGGTGTGCCAAAGGCTTTTTCCATTATCACCAGCTTCAGGCCTGTCCATGTCAGGAGCCCGCAGATAATGCCGGTGCCAAGGTGGACAATGAACCCGGCTGCGCGCCGCATGGACCGGGGAAGATACCTCGATGCGATATCGATCCTTATGTGCCGGCCGGTCCTGGTGGCGGCCATGGCGCCGAGAAGGCCGATCCAGAGAACCAGCACCCTGACCATGGGATCGCCCCAGGCCAGGCCGGAATCAAACAGGTTCCGCAGCAGGATCTGAGCGGTTGCCACAAGCATCATGATCAGCAAAAGGCCGACCAGTATGCCGTCTTCTATCCTGTGCAGCCAGGTTATGACCCGGCCGGTACCGGAAGGAGGATCGGTATCAGGAATCTGTGGAGGAAGATGGGGCGGCATGGTATTCCTGCAGATGTTTTTTCAGGGCCCGGACCGCGTCTTCAGGCAAAAGCCCTTTTTCCACCAGGGCTTCGGAAGTTTCCCTGGATTTTTCCTTCCAGCGGGCCAGCTCCTTTTTGTCCGGCGAGATGAAGACAATGTCACGGTCACGAAGCGTTTCCAGTGCCCTGATATCGTCTTTGCGGTTCTGGTCCTCGATTTCCTTGAATTTTCGGCCGATGACGCCGGAAAGGATTTCCCTGTCTTTGGGATCAATGTCGTCGAAGGCCTTTTTACTTACGACCAGGGCGGCGTAGATATAGATGAACGGGATTTCCACCAGGTACTTGATCTGGGTGTGCCACTGCAGAACCAGGGCGGCGGACGGGGTCGTGGCGACCGTATCTATAAGTCCTGTCTGGAGGCCGGTCCTGACATCCGACAGGGACAGCGGGATCGGAGAGATTCCGAACACTCCAACCAGCTCCCGGGTAAAGGCATTGTCATCGGGAATCCACAGTTTCCGGCGTTTGAGGTCCTCGATGGTGCTGAAGGGCTCCTTGGACATCAAAAAGGCAAATCCCCCTCCTGCCAGGCCCAGGGTGACGAGCCCGGCTTCTTCAAGGCCCGCCTCGATATACGGGTCCATTTTCTGCCTGACATGGTCAACTTCCTCCAGGGAATCAAATATCATAAGCTGGCTGTATACCTGGTTTCCGGGAAAATGGCCGGTCAGGCTGCCTGCCACCAGGGCTCCGCCGTGGAGCTGGCCGATATGCATTTTTTTCAGCACCACTGTGTCATTGCCCATGACACCACCCGGGTAGAACTTGAACTTTACCCGTCCTTCGGTCTGTTCAGCGATGACTGCTGCGCCTTCCCGCATTTTTTCCATCCACATGGAGCCTTCCGGCGACAGGGTCGCAATTTTCAGCGTGCCGGCCGGAACCGGCGTTGTAATGGCGCATAAACCCAGCACCAGCAAGGCTGTGGCAAAAAACTTCATTTACATCTCCTGGCAAACTGTCTAAACGTTAAAAATAATCGTCTCCGGACTCCAGCAGGGTCCGGGCCTGCTCCCTGGCAAGGGTGTTGAGCAGAGTGTATCCCTCAACTTGTGGATCAGCCTCGAGCACCTCGGTGAGCAGGCGGTCGTGAAGGTTTTTATCAAACATCATCCTGGCGTACTGCCTGGCAAAGGTGACCTTGATCATCAGGTTCCTGTGGCCGGACAGGGCAAGAGCTTTTTCAAAATACCGCCGGGCTTCGTCGGGCCTGCCCCCGAGAGCCGGCGGCAGAAGGGATGCAAGGGTGCCAAGGTACCCGTAAGCCGCTCCGTCCTGGAAGGTTTCGTCCAGTTCAGTGATCCTGTGCATGATGACCTCGATCCTGGCTATGTCGGCAATGGCGGCAAAATCGTTTGAGCGGGCCCTGATCCAGCCTGCCCAGGATGTTCCAAGGGCAAAGAGGGCGGACAGGTCTTTTTTTGTCGTGGCCGAAACGGCCCGGTCAAAATCTTCGTACTGCATGTCCTGAGCTTTGCACAAACCGGCCCGGGCCAGGCACATGCCCTGCAGGGCATAATCAAGCGCCTTGTCCGACAGCTTTTGCGCCCTTAAGGTGTCGGTTACGAACATGTCGGCATAGGCAGTGTAAAGCACCGCCCCTCTGACCAGCATGTCTTGATCATCCGGCCGGGACCGGATCATGCTGTCTATCATGAGCAGATAGGCAGGGGCGCCGTCCCTTACCATTTCAAGGTCGTTGTTGTCGAGAATGGCCTCGGAAAGGTCCTGCATCATGCCGGCCGTGGTCCTGGACATCATGGCTGCACAGCCTGATATGGCCAGGACACAGCCGGCAATGGCTGCAAGGCACAAAAGTCTTGTACCCCTGCTGTATGCCGCTCTTTTAGTCTTCATCCACTATCGTGATACACCCGCCCAGCATGGGCTTGGCACCGGTCGGTTCAGATGCTGTGGAATTGACTGTTGCCGTAAAAATCCAGCTGCCGGCCGTGGTAAAGGTGTAGCTTGCCGAATTGCTCGTGGTGTAGTCCGAGATGGCAATCCAGTTTGCAGGATCGTAGCTGGCCGTGCCGTAGTCCGGTATGATGCCGAAGCGGTAATAGACAATGCCGCCGCACTCGTTGGACGCCGTGGCCGTTATGGTCATGCTGCTGTTTACTGTGTTGTCTCCGGTGATGCTAATCCCGGTCACTTTCAGCAAATCGAGGCAGGAGCTTCCCGCCGGTATCCAGCTGTTGTCCGACCCGGTCAGGTAGGGGTTGTCCCCTGCCATGTGCCAGTTGCCGCTGATGGTGCCTCCGTCGAAGGCCAGCAGTCCACCGCCGTGATCCGTGGCAAGGTATACGGTATTGTCAACGACAGCGGGAGATCCCCAGCTGAGCTGCATACCGGTCATGGTGGTTTTCCAGGTTTCAGAACCGTCGGTGCCGTCAAGGCAGACCAGGACAGCCAGGGCTTCGGCGCTGTCGTTGTCCTGGATGTAGACATTACCGTCAATCACAGCTGGAATGGCGCTTGCCGTGCCGCTGTCACGGACCGTCCTGGTCCATACGGCAGTGCCGCTGCCTGCCAGCCTGAAGCAGCGCAGCACACCTTCCCGGGTAACGGCATAGACATAGGTTCCGTCTGAAGCGGGCTGGGAGGTGTCTGAAAATGTAGTCCCCATGTCGGCTGACCAGGCCAGGATAGGCGCAGTTGATGTGTCGGACGAAAGCAGGTAGGCATGGAGCTGGGTGGTGCCGGCAGTGCTGTCATAGGCCGAGAATGCCGCCAGGTATCCCCCGGAAAGAGTGCCCCGGTTGAATTTGCTGCCCTGGGGCGGCGATACACTCCATTTTTCGGTCCCGTCTGCAGCGTCAAGGCAGTAGAGTTTGTCAGACAGTGCGTAGATGATATCGCCGGAAATGATGACATGGGCCACTGAAGTGACGGTCTGGGTCCAGTAAGCTGTAAAGGACGAGATATCGACTGCATAAAGAGTCGAGGATGTGGACAGGTAAACCATGGTGCTGCTGACGGCCGGGGCCATGCTGACTATGTTGCCCGAGGCCGTGAAGGTGTTGAGCACCGTGCCGTCTGTCGCATCCACCTGGTAAAGCTTGGTGCCGGCCGTGGCATAGATCTTGCCGTGCTGGTACGTGGGAGATGTTACCGGGTAGACATCCGATGCCAGGGTTGTGGTCCAGACCTGGGAGCCGTCACTGGCGCTGAAGCAGCTTATGCCGCCTTCCTGGTCCTGCATGTAGACATAATCCCCGATCACCAGGGGAGCTGACCAGGTGTATTCGACATCTGCCTGCCAGAGAAGATCTCCGTCGGCAGCAATGAGTGACACTGGTACCAACAGGCAGACAGCAAGCAGTAATGATATAAAAAAACCGGTTTTTTTCACGTTTTCCTCCTTTAAAGACTTATGACATTAGACTTTTTATTATTATGGAACATTTTCTTGTTACCCTCTGGGAATTTAGATCAATATCTGAAAAAAACAGCAAAAAAGCAAGGGAAATTAACCTTGTGTTCAGAATTTAGCCTGCCGCCCGCCTGGGCGGTTGCACCAGAGGTTGTCTGAACGGGACATCAAGCGTTGAAAAAGAGTGTTCATGCTGTTATACTGACTGAATGAACCTTCATGGGATCCTCACTGACTTGTTTGCCGGGTACAAGTTGCCCGGTGCCTCCATGCTGGCGGCCGGGGCCGTGGTTATTTCAATCGCCCTTGCCTGCTTTTGTGTCCTGGTGGTGTTTAAACGCGTTTTAGCGCCCCTGGTCAAAAAAGCCGCTCACAAATCAGCATTGTCCTGGATCGATATCCTTGTTTCACAGGGGGTTGTGAACAGGCTCGGATGGATCATGGCTTCCGTTGCTGCCTACCGACTGGCTCTTGTCTGGCTGGGCGGCCTTGAAACATTCCAGGGGATTGTGCTGCTGATATCCCGGATTTTCATTGTGTTTTCAAGCGCAGCTATCATGTTTGCCTTCCTGGACGTCCTGGCGGCCATATACAATTCATTTGCCAGGGCGGCGCCTTTTCCCGTGAGGGTGGTACTCCAGGTGGCTAAAATCATCACCATCATTTTTGCCGTAATTGTGTTCATATCCCTGCTGCTGGACAAGTCGCCTTTTCTACTGGTCAGCGGCCTCGGGGCCATGACGGCCATTCTCATGCTTGTTTTCAAGGATGCCATCCTGGGTCTTGTGGCAGGGGTTCAGCTGTCCGCCAACCGTATGCTGATGGTGGGGGACTGGCTTGAAATGCCAAAATACAATGCCGACGGAGACGTGATCGATATCACCCTTACTACGGTCAAGGTCCGAAACTGGGACAAGACTATCACCACGATTCCGACATACGCGCTGATCGCCGATTCATTCAAGAACTGGCGAGGCATGAGCGAAGCCGGGGGCCGCAGGATTTCCAGAAGCATCATGATCGACATGATGTCGGTGGCTTTTCTCGATGACGAAACCATAGAGGAATTGAAAAAACTGCGCCTTCTGACAGGATATCTGGAGAGCAAGACAGCGGAAATAAGCGAATACAACAAAGACCTTGGCGCTGACGGCACAATCGCCGGCAATGGACGTCGCCTGACAAACCTGGGCACGTTCCGGGCTTATCTTTCCGCCTACATAGAGAACCATTCCGGCATTCACAAGGACTTGACGTACATGGTGCGCCAGCTGGCCCCTACCCCCCAGGGGATTCCACTGCAGATATACGCCTTTACCAATGATATAAGGTGGGTCCAGTATGAAGGCATCCAGGCCGATATTTTCGATCATGTAATTGCCGTCGCCCCTGTGTTCGGCCTGCGCATTTTCCAGTCACCCTCCGGCACCGATATCCGGAATATCGGCACTGTCAAAGATATCGTCGACGGGGATTGACAATTTTCCATATGCCCGGTAAGGTTATAGAACTACTGTCATCATTAAAAGCGTATAATCAGCAGACGTGTATTCAGCCATGACTCTTAAAAATTATTTATGCAGCGGTTTTGCCTTGCTTTGTGCCATTGTCCAGGCGTTCTGGGTCATGAGTGTCCTGGCCCTGCCGGCCGGGGCCCTTGCTGAAGAAGGCCTCGAAGCCCTGGAAAAACCGCCTGTACACTCGGCCTCCGAGATCGACTACCCACCGTTCTGTGTTGTCGGACCGGCCGGCCGGGCCGACGGGTTTTCCGTGGAACTGCTGCGCGAAACCCTGGCAGCCATGGGATACCCGGTCACCTTCCGCACAGGCGACTGGTCCGATGTGCTGGCCTGGCTGGAAAATGGTGAAGTCCAGGTCCTTCCACTGGTCGGGCGGACACCGGAGCGGGAAGCAAAATTTGATTTCACCTTTCCCTACATGTCTCTTCACGGTGCCATCGTGGTTCGGGAAGGCACCACCGGCATCCGGGATCTTGCGGATCTCAGGGGCCTGCAGGTTGCGGTCATGAGAAACGACAATGCCGAGGAATTTCTGCGCCGCAATGACCTTGGCATACATATCCATACCACCCGTACTTTTGAGCAGGCCCTTAAAGGATTGTCCCTCGGCCGGTATGACGCGGTGCTGATCCAGCGGCTGGTGGCCCTGCGCCTGATCCAGGAATCAGGTCTTGCCAATCTGCGCATCATCAACAAGCCGGTTGACGGTTTTCGACAGGATTTCTGCTTTGCTGTAAAAAAAGGAGATGCCGCAACCCTTGCCCTGCTAAACGAAGGCCTGGCCCTGGTCATGGCGGACGGTACCTTCCGCCGCCTGCATGCCAGGTGGTTCGCCACGATGGAACTGCCTTCCCACCGTCCCCTCGTGGTGGGGGGAGATGAAAATTACCCGCCCTATGAATACCTGGATGACAAAGGAGAACCGGCCGGGTACAACGTTGCCCTCACCAGGGCCATAGCCCGGGAGATGGGAATGGATGTCGAGATCCGCCTGGGACCCTGGGCAGCAATCAGGGATGCCCTTGCCCGCGGTGAAATAGACGCCCTGCAGGGCATGCTCTATTCAACGGTCCGGGACCGGGATTTTGACTTCACCCCTCCGCATACAGTGAACCACTATGTCGGCGTGGTACGCGCCGGCACCATGGCCCCGCCGTCCACTGTGGCGGACCTGGCAGGCATGAGTATCGTGGTACAAGAAGGGGATATCATGCACGATTTTGCCGCGGAGAACGGCCTTGGCACCCGGTTGTCCGTTGTGAATGCCCAGGAGGACGCATTGCGGGAACTTGCCCTCGGCCTTCACGACTGCGCCCTGGTGGCCCGCCTGACCGCTCTCTACTGGATAGAGGAACACGGGTGGAAAAATCTGGAGGTGGGCCGGCAGCCCCTGCTGTCGCCGGGGTATTGCTATGCCGTGCCAAAGGGCCGGCAGGCCCTTTTGTCTCACTTGGGAGACGGCCTGAAAACTTTGGACGAGACCGGGGAATACCGGCGGATATACGAGAAATGGATGGGGGTATACGAGGAACCGTCCCCTGCCCTTAAGACCATGATGCGTTACGGCCTGGCGGGTGTGGCGGTGCTGTTGCTGGCCCTGGCATGCTTCATCTTATGGTCCTGGTCGCTGCGGCGGCAGGTGATAAAGAAAACAGCGCAGCTGCAGGTAAGCGCCGACCGGTTCCGGATGTTTGCAGAGCTTGCTCCCGTGGGCATCGTGATTTCAGATGAACAGGAGAACACGCTTTATACAAGCGCCAAGTTCACCGAGATGTTCGGCTACACAATGGATGACATGCCTTCTGTCAAGGACTGGTGGGAGCTTGCCTATCCCGATGAACAGGTCAGGCAGCGCGCGAAAAAGAACTGGCAGGATATTGTGGAAAAAGCCAGGCAGACCGGTTCGGACACCGAGCCCCTGGAATATCCAGTGGTGTGCAGGGACGGCACCGTTCGCCGGATCGAGTTCCGCATGGCCTCCACAGGCAAGTTGAACGTAGTGGTTTTCATAGATGTCACGGAACGGGAAAAGCTTCATGCCCAGCTTATGCAGGCCCAGAAAATGGAATCCGTGGGAAGGCTTGCCGGCGGCGTAGCCCATGATTTCAACAATATGCTGAGCGTGATCATGGGGTATACTGAACTGGCCATGGGCAAGACAGCTCAGGAAGATGACCTGTGGGAAGATCTCGAGGAGATTCATACCGCTGCCCGGCGATCAGCTGACATCACCCGGCAGCTTCTGGCTTTTGCCCGCCAGCAGACCATAAGCCCCCAGGTGCTGGACATGAACGCCACAGTGGAATCTCTTTTAAAGATGCTTACACCCCTTATCGGCGAGGATATAGACCTGTCCTGGAAGCCGGAAAAAGACCTATGGTCGGTTAAGATGGATCCCACCCAGATCAACCAGATCCTGGCCAACCTTTGTGTCAACGCCCGGGACGCAATCCGGGGTGTAGGCCGGATCACCATTGAAACCGGCAATGTGACCCTGGATCAAGCCTATTGCAATGACCATCAGGGCTTCAAGCCCGGATCGTTTGTCCTGCTCGCTGTCAGCGACGACGGATGCGGCATGGACGCCGCCACCCGGTCAAATATATTCGACCCCTTTTTCACGACCAAGGAAACCGGCAAGGGCACCGGGCTCGGCCTTGCAACGGTATACGGCATCGTCAAGCAGAACAACGGTTTTATCAATGTGTACAGTGAACCTGGAAAAGGGACGACCTTCAGGCTTTACCTGCCGCGCCACTCAGAAAAAATCGACGAAATCGAAATCACGGATACAGGACAGGTGCCTGCCGGCCATGGGGAAACCATCCTGGTGGTCGAAGACGAAGAGGCGATCCTTCGGCTGGCCTCTACCATTCTCGAAAACCTGGGTTATGACGTTCTGACCGCGCCCGGCCCGGCAGAGGCACTGGAGCTGGCTGGATCACTGGATAAGCCGCTGCACCTGCTGATCACCGATGTGGTCATGCCTGAAATGAACGGCCGCGACCTGGCCGAACGCCTGAAGCAAAGATTTTCTGGCCTGAAGGTGCTTTTCATGTCCGGGTATACCGCCAATGTTATCGCCCACAGAAGCGTGCTGGACCCTGGCGTGAACTTTATCCAGAAACCTTTTTCCAACAGGGATCTGGCCGCCGAAGTCCGCAGGGCAATGGCCGCCGATGCCGGAGCAGCCGACCCTAAAGAAAATGTTTAAGCCCCACTTTCCCCTGGTAAGATCTCCTTTGATCCTGGAGAATAAGATCATCCCCAGTGATTTTGGACTGCTGTGCTGGAACGTGCACAAGGAAAACCTGAAACAGGAGTTCGATACCATGATCCGAAGCTGGATCAGGCAGTTCGACATGGATATTCTCCTGTTCCAGGAAGCGGTGTTCCCGGAAAACCTGTTTTCCGTGGCCGGGCTTTCCTATGCCGCCGCCGCCAACATCCGTATCCGCCGGCTCCATTACGGTGTGCTGACCGCCGCACGGGCCGATATCCACACCAAGACAGACATACTGTCCCTGGCAAGGGAAACCATGGTCGCCACCCGTAAAAATATCCTTATGACCCGTTACTGGCTCGGCAGCGGTGACCTGCTGCTGGTGGTCAACATCCATGCCGTCAATTTCACGTCCAGGGCCTGGTACCAGTGGGAATTCTCCCGTCTCGAAAAGACCCTTCAGCACCACCAAGGACCCATTATACTGGCCGGTGATTTCAACTGCTGGAACAGGTCCCGGCACAGGATCGTGACATCCCTTGCCCGAAAGCTCGACCTGAGACAGGCCCGGCCCGGACGCAGACACCTTGTAAAAAAGATTTTCGGATTTGAACTGGACCGTATCTACTATAGAAAGCTGACGCTTCAGCACATGGACGCGCTGGAGAACCGCCTGTTTTCAGACCACAATCCCCTCCTGGCCAGATTCAGTTGCAGCGAGTTTGCCTGATTATTCATATCTGCCTGTTGACACCGGTACCCCGGGATGTGGTAGTATGATATCATGATTTCAGAAAAAAAAGTAAAACAGGGCATGGAGACAGCCAGGAAGATTCACCTGTACCGTCTTTTGATAATGGTTTTCATGGGATGTCTGGTATCAGGGGCGGTGGATTCCCTGGCCCATGGTACGGGGGTCAGCCTTTCAAAGGGACAGATGGTCTATGTGCCGGTCTATTCCCATATCTATATCGGCGACAGGGAAAGACCCTTTTTGCTCGCGGTAACTTTGAGTATCAGGAATACCGACCAGAACGACACTATTGTCGTCAACAAAATAGATTACTACAATTCTGAAGGCGTACTGTTGAACAGCTACCTGAAAGCGCCATTGGTGCTGGAAAAAATGTCCGCTGCCCGTTTTGTCGTCAAGGAATCCGACAAATCAGGCGGTTCAGGGGCAAGTTTCATAGTTGAATGGGAATCCGGTGCGACCGTCAGTGCACCGGTGATCGAAACTGTCATGATCGGCGCCCAGACACAGCAGGGAATTTCATTTACTTCGCCCGGTCGGGTGCTTCAAGAAAAATAACTCTCATTTTTCTTCTGGTCAATCCTTCCCGGGGTCTGACAACTGCTCAAGCTTTTTCAGGTTTTCAGGCTTTCCAAGGGCTATCAGCAGGTCGCCGTTGCCAATGGCAGTTTCAGGGCCGGGGTTGAAAACCATTTCACCGGATGATTTCTTGATACCCACGATGAGTACGTCAAACCTGGGCCGTATCCCGGAATCCTTCATCAGCTTGCCCACAAGTTCCGAGTCGCTGTTTACGGGCAGTTCTTCCATCTGGAGCTCTATGTCCCCCCGCATGGCCAGGTCCATTAGGCTGGTGACCGTGGGGCGCAGCACGGTCTGGACCAGGCGCAGCCCGCCGATGTTGTAGGGCATGAAAACACGAGCGGCCCCAGCCTGCTTCAGCCTTGGAACATGGCCCTCGTTGTCGGTCCTGGCGATAATGGTGACATCGGGGTTCAGCTGTCGCGAGGTCAGGGTGACAAAGACATTTGCCGCGTCGTCGGCAAGGGCCGTGATCAGGCACCTGGCCCTGTTCAAACCGGCAGAGACCAGTTTATCGTCTTCAGTGGCATCTCCGGCAATAAACAGCATCTTTTTTTGTTCCAGGCGGGCCAGGGAGTCGGGCTCCCTTTCAATAACCACGACATCGAGCCCCTCGTTCTTGATTTCCTGGGCCACTACACGGCCGATCCTGCCGTATCCGCAGACTATATAATGATCTTTGAGTTCATCTATGATTTTCTGCACCCTGCGTCTCCCCAGTAAATTTTGAAATTTTCCTTCCACAAGCATCTGGGCCAGTGAACCCCCTAAATAGAAAAAGGCACCGACACCTCCGAAAATGACAAGTATGGTCATAACCCTGGCCGCGGCTGAAAGCGGCCTGACCTCCATGAATCCGACCGTGGAAAGGGTGATTATAACCATGTACACACCGTCGATAAAACCCCATCCCTCAAGTATCATATATCCGGATGTACCGGCAATGATCACCAGGAAAAGAAAAACACTGCCCATTACTATGGACCAGCCGAAAGGGTTTTCAGTCCGCATCTTCAGGCGAAATGCCTTTAAGCGTTTAATAAATGTCATCTTTTCAGGCATCCTCAATCATGGACAGTTTTTCTATCTCCTCCATTGCCGCGGTAGCTGTGGACGCTTACTTTTTCAAGAGTTATCATGCCTTCCTGCACAACTGGGCCGATGCAGGATAGAAACCCGGTTATTTTTTCCTGTGTGTCTACAATTTCCACGACAATGGGCAAATCAAGGGACAGTCTGAGAATTTTGGACGTATGGATACGGCTGTTGGCCCCGAACCCCATCAGGCCGCGAAGGACTGTGGCCCCTGCCAGCCCCTCTTCCCTGGCTTTGATCACCAGCCATTCATACAGCGGCCGGCCATCGTGCCTGTCACTTTCTCCTATGAATATTCTTAAAAGACAGCCTTCAGGCGGAAGTTTCATCAGAGATCACCTCCAGAGCCAGGTGACAACGAACCGTCCGGCAACGACGGCGCACAGGCCTGAAATGACATGTGCCGTGACGTTTGCGGATGCCAGAAGCAGTTTCTGATCGGTCACCAGGTTTATGGTTTCATTGCTGAATGTCGAATATGTCGTAAAGGACCCAAGGACACCGACCATCAGCATCAGGCGTGTCTGGGAAGTCAAGACGGCATGGTGTTCAACAGCCTGGGACAGCAGGCCGATGATAAAGCAGCCCGTGATATTGACGGCAAGGGTGCCTATGGGAAAGGCAGCGCTTTTTGTCCAGCCCTGGATCGCTCCGCTCATCAGGTACCTTAAAATGGCACCCAGAAAGCCTCCCAAGCCGACTGTCAGTATGTTCTGCATTTTTTTGCCCGGTTAAATGGTTTTGAAATCAAGCGGCTTGCCGGTTTTTGTTCACGGCTCCGCCAGGTTACATGCTCATGACAAAGGCATGCTGTACATCTCATATCATTTTTTAAAACGGGTTGACAGGGTATTTTAATGTGTTTGACGGTTTTGTAAACCCGTGGGCAGAGAAAAATTCATGGGTCATCAAGATATCTGTCAGTATAGGTTACTATTGGTAAATATATTATTAGATTTTTTCTCAATGCCGTAAAAACTTGACAAAACAACCAAAATGGCATATAGCCGTGCATGTTTGATCACAATCCTTGAAATTAAAATTTTTGCAGGAGAAAAATGTATGAAGAAGTTATGCTCTTTGTTAATTTCCGTATGTGCAGCTCTGGTACTTTTAACCGGTACAGCGGCCGCAGGCGGACAGACTTTGATGATGGCCACCACAACCAGCACGGATAACACCGGGCTTCTTGATTACCTTATCCCCCATTTTGAAAGGGAGACCGGCATTTTATTGAAATGGACAGCCACCGGTACGGGGAACGCACTGAAACTCGGACAGAACTGTGACGTGGACGTGCTCCTGGTCCATGCTCCGGCGGCTGAGAAAGCATTTATCGAAAAAGGGTACGGCCTGGATCGAAAACAAATAATGTACAACGATTTTGTCGTTATCGGACCTCAAGGCGATCCGGCATCCATCAAGGGCCTGGAAATTCCGGCAGCCTTGGAGCGCATGAAAGACAAGAAGGCCGTTTTTGTTTCACGCGGTGATGATTCAGGAACCCACAAAAAAGAACTGCTGCTCTGGAAGGCGGCCGGTTTAGATGTCCCGGACGGTGAAAGCTGGTATATCCAGGCCGGTCAGGGAATGCTGGCCACTATCAACATGGCACAGGAACAGCGTGGCTATACCATGACCGACCGCGGAACCTATATCAAGTACCAGGCTGGTGCAGACAAGGAAGCGCTGCTGGAAATCCTGGTCGAAGGGGACGAAATCCTGATGAACCAGTATTCGGTAGTGACCCTCGATCCCAAAAACTGTCCCGATGTCAAGCATGATCTGGCAAAACGCTATTTGAACTGGATGGCCGGAGAAAAAGCACAGCAGCTGATCAGGGACTTCAGGATTGGCGGACAGGTCCTTTTCGTTCCCAATGCGAGGTAAGCAGCCTTTCGCCGCTTGATTTGCTCCTTGACAGGTGGTATCGTGAACATGGTTGTAATTTACGGCCCGGATGAAGATCCTGAACCGTTTTCCAGGTCATGACACATCACAGGAGGTCATTTTGGCGAGGTTTTTAAAAAAACGGCATGCCAGCAAAGGCATGAGTCCCGGGTCCCTGATTTTTATCGGAAAACAGAAAGTGGACAAGGTCGGGGCGCGGGTGATCGACTACACCCCTGATAACCTGGTTGACAAGGAGCTGATTCATGTAAAGGATGTCTGTGAATTTACAGACGCGGACACTGTAACCTGGCTCAATATCAACGGCCTCCACGATACTGAGGTAATAGGGGAGACTGGACGTATATTCAATCTCCACCCCCTTGTGACCGAAGATATTCTGAACACGGGACAGCGGCCAAAAATTGAGGAATTTGAAGAGTTCATATTCATTGTCGTAAAGATGATTCGCTTCGATCCCGGCCGGGATATAATTATCAGCGAGCAATTGAGCATGATACTGGGAGACAGCTTCCTGGTCACGTTCCAGGAACAGCCCGGGGACAGTTTCGAACCGGTGCGGGAAAGAATCCGGCGGTCCAGGTCACGCATCCGGAGTTCCGGGACAGATTATCTTGCATATGCCCTTCTGGATGCAGTCGTGGACAACTACATCCATGCTGTCGAGATCATAGGTGAAAAGATAGAAGACCTTGAAAACGATATTCTCGCGGCTGACGGCGACCCGGTAATGGAAAAAATCAGCATGTTCAAACGGGAAATAAATTATCTGCGCAAGAGTATCCGCCCGGCAAGAGAGGCCGTTTTGGCCTTGACCCGGCTTGACAGCTCCCTGGTCCACGAAGGAACGATACCGTTTCTAAAGGACCTGCAGGACCTGTTCAGCCATGCGGCAGAAGCAGTTGATACCTACCGGGATCTTTTGACCGACCAGCTCAATGTTTACAACTCGGTCATGGCGAACCGGATGAACGATATCATGAAAGTTCTTACCATATTTGCCGCAATTTTCATTCCACTGACCTTTATAGCCGGTATATACGGTACCAATTTCGAGTATATACCGGAACTGGGCTACAAATACGGCTATTTTATCTTTTTGGGAGTGCTTATCTTCCTGGCCGGCCTGCTTGTGCTCTATTTCAAGCGCAAACGCTGGTTATAGCGCTTTTTTGACAAACACAATGGAAGGCGTGATGGTCAGGCTCTGGAATTTCGAGTTACGCGCCGGGTGGCCTGTCAATGTTTTTCTTGTCACGTCGTGAGCCGCCTGTTCGTCCACCAGCTGCTTGATAAATCCTACCATCCCGTGGCTGTGACTTTTCAGGGGGGCCTTGGGGTCGACCTGCTTTCCGGCCGGGGGGTTGTAGGAGTCAAGGTCCAGGCTTTTCCCGTCGGGCCAGTCATCCCAGTATCCGGTCCCCCAGTCCTCGATCACGTAGAGCCCGCCGGGCTTGAGATGGTTGTCAAACAAATGCCAGAAGGCAATCCGGGTCAGGTCTCCCATGTGGGAGGCATCGTCTATTATAATGTCAAATCCTCCGGGTGCGGCCTCGTTTGCCACGCGTGAAAGAAATTGCGGGTCTCCCTGGCTGCCTTCATAAAGGTGGATGCGTTCAGCTGGCTCAAAATTTTCAGGCAGCTGGATATCGACGCCCACGATGGTGCCTTTTGGAAAATAATCGCGCCAGAGCAGAAGAGATCCGCCCCTGTATATGCCGAGTTCGAGCAGGGCTATTTCCTGTTCGACCCATGGCTCGAGGATGGGGTCGTACCTGTCCAGGTAATGGCTGTCTATCTTGTCTGAGTCATATTGATCCAGCGGGAGTTGTTTGCTGCGCATTGTTTGTCTCCATAAAAGATTGTCCTGTGGTGCGAAGACTGGTATAACATCAAAAAAAAAACGAATCAAACGAAAAAATGTTTGGTTTGCTGCCGGACAGGATTTGAATAAAACGGCAGGTTTTTAACTTTT
>CAYNHL010000027.1:0-10319 GCA_964397015.1 uncultured Desulfobacterales bacterium
GGAAAAAAGGCATGCCTGCTGCTTCATCGTGGAATGAGAACAGGTCAAGCCGGGTGCCGATTTTTCGGTGGTCCCGTTTTCTGGCCTCTTCGATCAGGTTCAGGTAGCGGTTGAGCTGTTTTTTATCAAAGAATGCCGTGCCGTAAAGGCGCTGCAGCTGTTCCCGGCCCTGGTCGGCCCGCCAGTAGGCACCGGATATTTTCATCAGCTTGAATCCCTTTATCATGCCGGTATGGGGGATATGTGGTCCACGGCAAAGATCGATGAATTTTCCGTTCCTGTACAAGGAGATTTCCTGGGAGTCATCGAGTTCCTGGATCAGTTCAACTTTATAAGGGTTGTCCTTGAATATTTCCAGGGCCTTTTCTTTTGAAACAACAAGCCTTTCAAAGGATTTTTTTTCCTTGACTATCGCTTTCATGCGCGATTCGATAACGTCGAATTCATCCTCGGAAATCGGATCCATGTCGATATCATAATAAAAACCGTCCTCTACCACAGGACCTATGGTCAGCCTGGCTTCCGGATATATTTCAAGCACGGCTTCGGCCATGACATGGGCTGCCGAATGCCTCAATATTTCAAGGCCCTCCGGGTCGTTGACCGTTATCAGCTTCACATTGCAGTCACGGGTAACGGGGGTACTTAAATCGAGCTGCCGGTCTTCTGTTTCAAGGGCTACACAGTTTCTGGCAAATCCATCGGAAATGCTTCTTGCTATATCCATTCCCGATGGGGCTGTTTCAAAATGCTTTATACTATTGTCCGGAAGTGTTATGTTTATCATCTCAGCAGTACCTGGTGTCGAAAATTATGGGTTTATTCAGTCATCTGTAAAATCAAAAAAGAAATTTTACAGTGAACAGGGGGTAACAATCAAGGGAAAAAATCAAAATGGCGCATTAATTACATCTGATGAAGAATTCAATGCCCTGTGCCGGAAGCTTATGGATGAAGAAATTGTCGGTGTCGATCTCGAGGCCGATTCCATGTATTGCTTCAAGGAAAAGATATGCCTTATACAGCTTGCGGATCGATCCCGGTGCTTTGTAGCGGATCCGCTTGAACTGTCTGATTTTTCGGGGTTCAAAAACCTGATGTCAGATCCAGGAACCATCAAGGTTTTCCACGGGGCTGATTTTGATATCAGGAGCCTGGACAGGGATTTTGGGATCCAGGTGAAAAATCTGTTTGATACTGAAATTGCCTGCCGCTTTCTTGGAATAAGCCAGCGGGGGCTTTCGGCATTGCTGAAAAAATATTTCCACGTGGATGTCGACAAGAAATTCCAGAAAGCAGACTGGTCCAAAAGGCCACTTGATCAGGACATGATGAATTACAGCATGACGGATGTGGCCTTTTTAGTGGGCCTGTACCATATCCTTGAAAAAGCTCTTGCCAAAAAAGAACGGGGAGCATGGGCGCAGGAAGAATTTGAACGCCAGGAACTTGTCCGGTATGAAAACAATCATGAACCCCCTCTGTTTATTAAATTCAAGGGAGCCGGCAGGATCAAGGGCTACAGGCTTGCAGTCCTGGAAAACCTTCTGCAGCTGAGGGTGGATATCGCCAGGAAAAAGGATCTTCCTTTGTTCAAGGTGTTCAGTGCCGGAACCATTGAAAAGCTGGTGGAAACGATGCCCGGGACACCTGCCGCTCTCAAGGCATGCGGTGCCCTGAGCAAAAAGCAGTATGACATGTATGGATCGGCCTGCCTGGATGCGGTTTTGAAAGGTCTCAACATGGACCCGGGACAACTGCCTGTTTATCCAAAATCATCAAACCCCCGGCTAGACAGAAAAGACCGGGAGACTGTCAAGGCACTCAAGGAAATGAGGGAGGCGCAAAGCCATGAGCTTGGGATAGAACCAGGATTTCTGCTCAACAATGCAGCCATATCCCAACTGGTGACAGATCCGCCTCGATCTTTATTAGAACTCGAAAAGTTAACCTGTATTCGTAAATGGCAGGTAGAAGCCATTGGAGACAAAATTATAAAAATTCTTAATGCAAAAACACAAATTGGATAATCATTAACAGGAGATGCCGTGGAACTTGAATTCGTAAAGATGGAAGGTACGGGAAACGATTTTATCCTTCTGGATGACCGGGATTCGGTCATCTTAAACACCATTGATTATGGAGTTCTTGCAAAAAAATTATGCAACCGGCATTTTGGCATCGGGGCTGACGGAATTATCCTGATTCTCCCTGCCCGGAACCTGGATATTGGATTCAGGATTTTCAATTCCGACGGCAGTGAGGCCCAGATGTGCGGGAACGGCATGCGTTGTTTTGCAAAATATCTTTATGAAAACCGGATTATGACCAACCGGTCGTTCAAGGTTGAAACCCCTGCCGGTACCATTATCCCGGAAGTGATCACTGACAGTCGCAACAAGGTTGGGGCCGTGACGGTGAACATGGGGCAGCCAGTGCTGGCCCCGGAAAAAATTCCCTTTGTCAGTGATGAAAAGATTGCGCTGATGCAGGCCATCGAGCTCGAAAACCTTACAGTGCATGTTACTGCGGTGTTCATGGGAAACCCCCATGCCGTGGTGTTTGTGGATGATGTGGATGATGTGGATGTCCAGGGCCTTGGCCGGCAGATTGAAAATCATGTCTTATTCCCTGAAAAAACGAATGTTGAATTTATCGAGGTTGCAAGTCCCACTGAGCTTAAAATGGCTGTGTGGGAAAGGGGGGCCGGTATTACCCTTGCCTGTGGAACCGGTGCCTGCGCCGCACTTGTGGCCGCCAACCTGAATCACCTTGCAGACCGCCGGGCCGTGGTCCACCTGTCCGGGGGGGACCTGGATATCGAGTGGCGACTTTCCGACAATCATGTCTATAAAACCGGTCCGGCCAATGTCGTTTTTTCCGGCCGTATCCTGATCTGATCCTATCTGAATTGATCTGAGCCGGGCCTTATTATGTCTTGACTTCCATTGCCCTGAAATATAAGGATAAATCAAGTTGCTGTCTTTGCATTGAACCTTTTAACAGGATCAGGTCACCCAATGGATAAAGAGGCAAGGAAAGACCCGGAAAAAAATCTTCTGGAAAAGGTGGCGCAAAAAGATAAAACCGCATTTGAAACATTGTACCAGCTGACATCCCAGAGTGTTTTTTTCTACCTGCTTCGGCTGCTGCAGAACAGGGAGACGGCAGAAGATATCCATGTGGAGGTTTTCTGCCAGGTCTGGAAAAGCGCGGAAAAATTCAAGGGACAGTCAAAGGTTAAAACCTGGATTTTCGGGATTGCCAGAAACCTGGCATACAATGACATGAGACGGGAAAAAATCAGAAAAACACAGGAACTGTATGATATACACAGGGACGAAAGCACCAGCAGGGAGGTACAGCAGTTTGCACAGAAACAGCACATGCAGGCCGCCATGGAAAAGCTTTCGCCCAAGCACCGCGAAATTCTTGACCTGGTATTTTTCCATGAACTGTCCTACTCGGAGATATCCGCACTGCTGGATATTCCCGAGAACACAGTAAAAACAAGGGTATATTATGCCAAGGACATGCTCAGAAACAAACTGCTTGAAATGGAGGTCTGACAATGATGCCCCATACTGGTAAAAACCATAGCGGACCTGGTGACGATAAGAATGAATTTTCTGAAATAAAAGACAGTTATGACATATTCAGAAAAGATCTGCCCCGTCCTCCGGCTGATTCATTTGACAGAATCATGCAGAAGATCGATGCGGCAGAAGAAAAAACAGAGTCTGAATCAGGCTTTCTGGTTAAAAAACATGGTCTGTTCAGCCGGTTGAAGGAAATGCTCAAGGATTATTTTGCAGCTCCAAAAACCGCGTGGGCAGTTGCCGGAGTTCAGATGGCAGTCATTGTCATACTGGTGATTGCAGGAACCTGGGGACCTGAAAATGCTTCCTATCAGACCCTGAGCACGCCATCGGGTATTGAAAACAAGGTTCACTTGAACATCGTTTTCAATGATTCAGCTGTGGAAGCCGATATCAGGGCGCTGTTGAATGGTGTCCAGGCCCGCATTGTCGACGGCCCTGCCTTGTCCGGTCTTTATGTGATTGAAGTTGACGCGGACAGGGATCTGACCGAGGTGATGACCCGGTTGGAATCGGCCGGGGTGGTGGAGTTTGTCCAGAAAAAAATGTAACAGGAGAGAATAATGATACGTCCTGGTGCCTTTACAACCCTTTTTTTCCTGGCTGCCGTTATTTTTTTTCCGGCCGGTCCGGTCAAGGCTTTAGACAATGATACAACAGATGACCCGGTTCAGATGGTGGCACCGTCTCAAACCGGGATCGTGACCGAAAAAAAGCCGCTTATCGAATGCCGGATCACAGTACCGTTTCAGGCAGATACACTTTATATCCAGCTGGATTATTCAGATGTCACTGTGCTTGCCGATATCACGTCTATCGGGTTTACCCTGAAGCCCGTTCAGGTACTGCCGGCAGGATCCCACGCCCTGAGGGTAAGCTTTTCAGGAGAAGACGGCCGTTCCCACAGCCGGGAATTTAACTTTTCAACCAGGCATTCAGGAACATTTGAATCCATTTATTCTCAAAATTCAATCACCGGCAGCTACAAACAGGTGCTGGAAAAGTCCGGGACTACCAGGGACCGAAACATATCTCAGTGGGAAGCTGACGGCAATATCCAGACTCAGAACCTTGCTTCAAAAGGTTCATGGGAGGTTCGTTTCGATGCCAACGCCCGGTACCTGGACCAGGATCTTCCCCTGACAGCCCCCCTTGATCATGGCTTTGAGCTTGTTGATTACCTGATGCAGACCAGGTACACCTCCGAGAAGTATTCTGCCGGCATGGATCTGGGCGATATAGTGATTTCCGGGACACGTCACACCTATCAGCACCTGGCCAGAAGGGGAGGGAGCATGTCCCTTGAATACGGGCCTTTGCAGGTAAGTACATTCACTGTGCGCAGCGACCAGGCTTACGGGCTGGATGGAGAATGGGGGTTTGAGCTGGAAAATGAAAATCATCTTCGCGGCGGCTCCGGCACCCTTTCCTTAATGGATGACCGGGTGGCAGTCACCCTGGCCCATATCAGGGGGGGAGAAACGACGGATAACTCCTATGGCATCTGGTCATCGACACCCGGTGGAACCCGGGGCATGTCAACCGGGATCAGCCTGAAAACAGACTTTTTCAACCAGAAGGCCATTACTGTCCTGGAAGTGGCATCGGCCGACCATGACGTAGATATAACAGACGGCATCGACTATACATCCGATACAGCTGTCTATGGCGAAATCAGCGGTTATGCGGGCAGGTTCAACTACCTTTTGTCCTATGAGCGCAACGGGCAGGATTTTCAGGTGCCCGGCAATCCCGGGGTGCAGCATGACCGCCAGGGCGTTGCCCTGAATGCCGGTTACGGGTTTGAGTACCAGACCCTTTCCATGCGGTATGAACAATACCACGATAACGTGGACAGCCTGCCGGATAGGTCCCGTGTAACCAGCCGGGATATCGGGGTGGACTACAGCCTGTCGAAATTCAGTTCTGTCCCCATATCCCTGAACTGGCAGCGAAGCACCCAGGGCAGTGAAAACGAACCTTCTGTATGGGATGAGATCGACACCTGCACCAACAGCTATTCAGGAAGCATTTCCTACATGAAAGACCGCTGGAGTTTCGGGCTGACACCCGGGTATTCGGAACAGGATGACAAGACACAGCAGAATTACGATTCCGATTCCCTTACTGTTACGCTTTACTCCACCTATTCCGCCCCCAGGTATACCCTGTCAGGTTCAGTCATGTACTCGGAATCTACCCAGTTCAGCATGGCTGTGGATACCATTACCTGCGGCTATAACCTGTCGTTTACCTGGAAGCCTTTCGAAGGGCTGGCAATAGAGGGCAGTGCAGGTTTGAACCGCCAGCATGACAGTGCAGGAACCATGGACCAGGACTATTTGAACGGTGATGTCCAGGTCTCGTATACCTTGAAAAAATCCATAAAGGGGGTGCTCTCCCCGCGGATTATTCTCAAGGGCACTTACGAAGGATCCGAAGACAGGGTGTTCGGGGCACAATCAGACGGTACCCTGGTTTACCTGATGTTGACCGGTGATCTGCAGTTGTCTTTTTAACAGACAGGGAGAACACGAGATGACTATTACATTGTATTCAAAAAGACTTATATATGCATCCATCCTGGTTCTGGCCGTGATCATGTGCCATGGTACAAGCCATGCCATTACACTGAACGCCAGCATCAATCCGGCACGGGTCAACCAGAACGTCACGTTTACCGTTACCGTAAACACTTCGGCCGCTGCAGGAAATATAAACTGCCTGATTTACATGGATTTCGACCAGGGTGACGGGCTGGAGCAGGTGGCCAGTATAAATGGTACGACTGTATTCACCGTAACCAGGTCATTTTCAAGGGCCGGGACCTATACCGTGCGGGTCGAAGGCGCGCAGGACTGTAATATCATTCCGCCTACAACGGCGCGGATGAATCTTGTGGTAAACGATCCTGCACCCACTCCATCCGGCAGCATAGACATAATGGCGAGTTCGCGGGAGGTTTTCGTGGACCAGGCAGTGTCGTTCACGGTACCGGTAGAGATTGTTTCCGGCACAAGCTGCCCGATTTACATCGATTACGGTGACGGGACACAGGTCCAGCAGATCGGAACGGTGAGCCGTGATACTACGCTTAGAGCCACGCATGCTTTTTCAAGTCCTGGCACATATGAAGTTACGGCCGGCAGTTCCCGTAACTGCCCGGCATTGGCTGACGAACAAGCCACGGTTACCATTGTGGTGCAGGCTCCATCGGGCAGCATAGATATCCGGGCGAGTTCGCGGGAGGTTTTCGTGGACCAGGCAGTGTCGTTCACGGTACCGGTAGAGCTTGTTTCCGGCACAAGCTGCCCGATTTACATCGATTACGATGACGGTACGCAGGTCCAGCAGATAGGAACGGTGAGCCGTGATACTACGCTCAGCGCCACCCATGCTTTTTCAAGTCCTGGCATATATGAAGTTACGGCCGGCAGTTCTCGCAACTGCCCGGCATTGGCTGACGAACAAGCCACGGTTACCATCGTTGTGCAGGCTCCATCCGGCAGCATAGACATCCAGGCGAGTTCCCGGCAGGTTTTCGTGGACCAGGCAGTGTCGTTCACAGTACCGGTAGAGATTGTTTCCGGCACAAGCTGTCCGATTTACATCGATTACCGTGACGGTACGCAGATCCAGCAGATTGGAACGGTGAGTCGTGATACTACGCTCAGCGCAACCCATGTTTTTTCAAGTCCTGGCACATATGAAGTTACGGCCGGCAGTTCGCCCAACTGTCCGGCCCTGGCTGACGAGCGGGCCACGGTTACCATTGTGGTGCAGGCTCCGTCAGGCAGCATAGACATCAGGGCCAATCCCAGCCGGGCCTTTGTCAACCAGACAGTGTCGTTTACAGTGCCAGTCCGGATTCAGTCCACCACCGGCTGTCCGGTGATGATCGATTACCGGGACGGTACCCCGGCGCAGCGGCTCGGGACGGTCAGCCGGGATACCACCTTGAGTGCCACCCATACCTTTACGTCACCTGGAACGTACAATGTCACAGTGAGCGGCACGGCTGACTGTCCTGCCCTGGCTGATGAACAGGCTGTGGAAACTGTTGATATAAGGCATTTCCAGGTAGACCGCATCGCATTGTATTTTGACAATGGCCGGCCTGAGATCACTGTCGACCGGAACGACCCCCCTCCTGGTCTGTATGTGAAAATAAATTATACAGGGGCCGGTCTTTTCAAAGGATACTGGGAAGTTGACGGAGTCAGGCGCCATGATGTTTTTGAACACCTGGGATCAGGATTTGAGAAAATCTTTCAATACCCCGCCGTACCGCCTCTGCCTGTTTATACACCCGGGACCCACAGGGTTCGCTTTATCATTACTGAACCGGTCATGCAAATCAATTTTCCGGCAGCTTTGTATTATGTAACTGCCCATGAACAAATCCAGCCTGTTTCAATCAACCTGACAGCCCCTGCCGATGATGAGATGCTGCCGTTTGAACCCATTGATTTCAAATGGCAGACAATCGATGAGGCCGCACTTTATTTCCTGAGGCTGTTTTCAGATGCAAAACCCGGGTCTCAGCCGGTTTTCTCAGCATATACAAACAAAGGGTCGTACCGGCTGCGCCCGGAAGTTTTCAAATACCGTCTTGAGCATGGAAAGACCTATACATGGGATGTCCAGGGGTTTGATGACGATGACCGCCTGGCCGCTCAAAGCGATACCAGGTCGTTTGTGATCGATGCCGCGGCGGCATCGGTCCCGGGCCAGATCCTTCTGGTTACAGATCCTGAAAAAGGAGGAGACGGGATAATCCGCATGGTGCAGAAAAAATACGGCCTGGATCTTATTCAAACCCGTCAACTCGAGACACTTGGGTTGAACGTGACCCAGTTTCATACTGACGGGGATGTCAGAGCCCTGGTCAAGGAGATTGTCCTGATCAAGGGTGTGATCCTGGTCCAGCCCAATTACATTTTTCATACCCTGTCCGAACCTTTGAACAAGTTCCAGACCATAAGGAAACTGGTGGATTTTACGGCTGTCAATACCAGGTTCACGGGTAAAGGAGTGAATGTAGGCATTGTTGATACAGGCGTGGATACAGGCCATCCGGATCTTGAAAATGCCGTGTCCCTTACCCAAAACTTTGTACCAGACAGTTCATACCGGCCGGAAATCCACGGTACGGCGGTGGCGGGTCTTATAGCTTCCAGGATCAACAATTTTGGTATAAGCGGGTGTGCGCCTGATGCCACATTGTTTGCTCTGCGGGCTTGTGAACAGACCTCGGTTTCAAATCCGGCAGGGCGGTGTTTCAGCCTGACCATGGCCCTGGCTGTGGACACAGCCCTGGAAAACGATGTCAATATTGTCAATATGAGCCTGGGCGCTCCTGTTGAGGACAGCCTCCTGGCAAAACTGATAGATGAAGGTATAAAAAAAGGTGTACTCTTCGTGGCCCCGGCAGGCAATTTCCCGGAGGCAGACCGGTTGTTTTTCCCGGCCTCCCATCCCGGGGTCATTGCCGTGGCCGGGAAAAATGACGACAACAGCCTTTTTCCCAATGAAAAGGTAGCTCAAATGGCAGATATCTGCGCTCCAAGCCAGAACGTTTTTTCAACCATTCCTGGCGATGCCCATAATTTTCTCGATGGTACCTCCATGGCATCGGCTCTCGTTACCGGTATCATGGCCCTGCATGTTGAAAAAAAAATGCAGGAGAATCCGGTATCTGGTAAAGATGGAATCAGGATAGAAAAAGATATATCAGATTGGGCCCGGTTGCTGGAAATTGAAAAAAAAAAGGAAAAATGATTTAAAAAAATTTCATTTTTCCTTTGGTTATGCGCCAGTCCTTTGACCAGCCTTAAAAGACGCAAGCCTCTATAGCCACTGACAGCTTCCTGTACAGATCTGAAAAGCGCAGCATGCCTGTCAGGGTGCCGGTCCTGAAAACAAACAGTGCGTCATGCCGGTTCATGACAAATAAGTGCAGGCATTTGGAAAGATCATCGTCGATATCGACTGATTGAGCTTCACCGGGAGGTGTGACAAAATCTCTTACCCGAATATCTGCTGCTTTATGACAAAGGTCTTTGAGCGGGCTTTCCCATAAATTGTAATCTTTTTGCATTGCGTTTGCGACATAAGAAAGCCCGTGATCAGACAGGGTTTTTTCAAAATTCACTTTTTTATAATTTGTTTCCAGCCCGCGAATCAGGTCAATGGGGGATATTTTGCCCATGACCTGTCCCTGTTCATTTTCAACCAGCAGGATACGCTGCCCGGTTTTTTTAGATAAAAAATCTTCCTGTGCTTTTTTAAGGGTTGACAGCGCTTCCTGGAAAGATGCGCCAGCTGAAATTTTTGGAAATTTTTCAACCGGTATCATAAGGTCTTTAGCTTTCATGTTTTCCATATATTCGGCTCCTTTTAGATATTATTATTCAACTTTCGGGCTTCAACGATGATACCCCCATTTAACTCACGGTTCGTTTTGTTATCTGATTCATTGAGTTTGAATGATCCGGCATTTTTAGTCAACCTTTTTGTATTCCGGGTTTTTCTTGTGGATGTTGATTTAATGTGCCCCGGTTGTTATAATGCTGCAATATTTCATCCTTGATCTACTGGGAAAAAAAATGAAATCCATTGCCTTGAAAACAGTATCACTGCTTGCCTGTCTCATTCTGGCCTTTTTGTCATTCTACGGAACCCTCGATCCCTTAACCGGGCGGCTTGGAACCATATCCC
>CAYNHL010000027.1:10329-31960 GCA_964397015.1 uncultured Desulfobacterales bacterium
AACGCCCGATACCTGGATGACTCGTTCAACAAAGCCCTTGCCGGTTTTGGTGTAATGTCTGGAATAAAGGCCGGGCTCGCCGTTATCGAAGGCAGCACGGCCGGCGTGAGTGCTGGTATGAGTGCCAAGCTGCAGGTGGGAGATGTAGTTCAGTCGGTATACGATTATGTAGATATCGCGTGGCGCACACTTTTGACTGGATGTATAGCCATCCTGGCTATACAGTACCTGCTTGAAGCGGTCGCCGTCGTTGACGGATATATTTTCGCGACAACCTGCCTTGTATTCGGACTGGTCCTTGGACTCCGCTGGTGGGCCCGAAGCTGGACCCGCACCAGGCGTATCGTCAAAGATATGTTTTCTTTTTTTCTCATCTTCCTGATTGCAGCTTATTATATTTTGCCTGTTTCTGTATGGAGCGCTTCAAGGTTATCGGATATAATCACCCGTCCTTCTGTTGAAGAGGCACAGAAAGGTTTTTCACAGACCCGGGCGATACTGTTCCAGGACGATACAGTGCAATCAGAAGGTTTTATTGCCAATATGAGGAATATTCCGGAACGTATTGGGCAGATCGCAACGTATATCAAGACAAGATCATCTCAAATGGCGGTATGGACAGTCAAACTCATAACAGGATATATCTTTGACTGCATCGTTTTCCCGCTGCTGATTTTTACACTGCTTTTGTGGTTGACCCGTGGGGCTCTGCGGTATGTGCTGCAGAAAAATTTTCAGACATCACTGCATGATGAATTAAAAACTCTCCTGGTCCGGCCGCGTTTGCGAAACGGTGTCAAGCCTGCTAAAAAACCTGCAAATTTGCAATGAAGGGTTGTTAAAGTTGTAATTTTAGACTATAGTCTTGATTCGTGAAAGCCGGCGTAGCTCAGGGGCAGAGCAGCTGATTCGTAATCAGCAGGTCGCGGGTTCGATTCCCATCGCCGGCTCCAGTCATATCTTGAGGATGCCGGCATTTCATGGTAGTTATAAAGCAATCAAGCACATACCGGTTTTTTATTTATACCATTTTATGTTTCATGGTTGTCTCGGTAATTATCTCTGCCTTGTATGCCCGGTTCCTGTATGAAAGAGAATCCTTGGACCGGGACAGGAACCTGGTGCAGATCAATGATGTCTATGTTCCTTTTCTGGTATCGAGCCTGTGGGGCAAAAACCATGATGTTATGGAAAAACAGATGGAAGGCGTTGTCCTGTTCAGGCATATAGACCGCATTGAAATTCATGATTATGACGGTTATATTTTCAGCGCAGGCAAACCGGCAAGAAAATCACATGATATCATTACCCGGGATCTTGTCTATTCTTTCAAGGGAAAGGCCCGGACCATAGGGACCATGTCCCTTTACCTGGACAGAACCGGTATGCAAAGGGACATATTGCAAAACACGCTGTCTGTTTTTGCCGTCCTGCTGGTCCTGGCCCTGGTTCTTTCCATTGCCATAAGTTTCCTTTATCACGGCACGATCGGTCGATACCTGCTGCAGTTCGCCCGTTTTATCGAAAAAACAGATCCCGGACAACCCAGTTTGCCTTTTGTACCCGCGAGACGGTCCGGGAGAAAAGATGAGCTGCAGACACTCGTGGACCATTTTAATTCCATGCAGGACAGGATCAACCGGTATCTTGTGAAGATGGAGGAATGGCAGGATCTGATGCAGTATATTATTCACAATGATCCCAACGCCATTGCTGTCCATGACCGTGATCTGCGGTATGTTTTTGTCAGTGACCGGTATTGCAGGGACTATAGAATCCAGGAGAAAGATATCATTGGCAGGCACCATTACGAGGTTTTTCCCGAGATTCCTGAAAAATGGCGCGACATTCATCAAAGAGCGCTGCAAGGAGAGGTGATCCGATCTGAGGAAGATATTCTGCATCGTGCGGACGGGACAGTGGATTATACCCGGTGGGAATGCCGCCCCTGGTACCTGTCCGACGGGTCTATCGGGGGCATCATTCTCTATACTGAAGTTATTACAGAGCGCAAGCACACCGAAGCAGCATTGCGTGAAAGTGAAGACCGCTACAGGTCCCTTTACCAGAATGCCCAGGTGGGGCTGAGCAGGACGAGGATAAATGACGGTAAGGTCCTGGCCTGCAATGAAAAGATGGCTCAGATTTTCGGATATGAAGATATCTTGGAATTTATCGAAGAATACGTCCTGTCGGAGCATTATGTTGACAAAAACCAGCGGGACCTTTTTTTGAAGGAACTTGAATGCTTTGGTGCCATTACCAACAAGGAGACTGCATTTTACAAAAAGGACGGGGAAATCATCTGGGTACGCTTTGATACCCGCATATATCCCGATAAAGGCTATATGGAGGATGTGGTCATTGACCTGACCGAACAGAAAAAAGCGATGGAAACACAACAAAAGTTACAGGCTCAGCTGCAGCAGGCCAGGAAAATGGAAGCCGTGGGCCGACTGGCAGGAGGTGTTGCCCATGACTTCAACAACATGCTGGGCGTGATTCTGGGTAATACTGAAATGGCCATGGAGAATCTCAGTCCGGATGAACCTTTATATCATGCACTCCAGGAAATTTTAAACGCTGCGCGTCATTCCACGGATATCACCCGGCAGCTTCTGGCCTTTGCCCGCAAGCAGACCATCGCTCCCCGGGTGATTGATTTGAATGAGACCGTAACAGGTATGCTCCGGATGCTAAGACGTCTCATCGGTGAGAATATCGAATTGGTATGGCTTCCGGAAAAAGACATGTGGCCGGTAAGGATGGACCCGTCACAGCTTGACCAAATCCTGGCAAACCTTTGCCTCAACGCCCGGGATGCAATCTCGGGCGTGGGCAGGCTGACGATTGAGACGGGCAGGATAACTTTTGACAAGGTCTATTGTAATGATCATCCGGGTTTTGTCCCCGGAGATTTCGTTCTGCTGGCAGTCAGTGATGACGGCTGCGGCATGGACAAAGACACCCTGGACAACCTGTTCGAACCCTTTTTCACCACCAAGGATATGGGCAAGGGCACAGGGCTCGGCCTTGCCACGGTATATGGTATTGTCAAGCAGAACAGAGGATTTATAAACGTTTATTCCGAACCCGGCCGGGGAACTACGTTCAGGATCTATCTTGCCCGCCATGACGCCCCTGTCGATCCCGTACAGGAGACTGTCCCGTCAATACCCGATGCTCAGGGGAGCGAAACCATCCTGCTGGTAGAGGATGAACCCGCCATCTTGAAAATGGCTGAAAGGATGCTGGAGCGGTTTGGTTATTCTGTGCTTGCGGCCGGGACACCCGCTCAGGCCATGACTCTTGCCGGAGATCACAAGGGAAGGATTCACCTGCTCATGACCGATGTGGTCATGCCCGGGATGAACGGCAGAGAACTTTCTGAAAAGCTGCAGGACATGTACCCTGAAATCAAGTGCCTTTTCATGTCCGGCTATACCGCTAACGTGGTAGCGCATCACGGGGTTCTGGACAAGGACATAGCGTTCATTCAAAAGCCTTTTTCGGCCCGGGAACTGGCTCGAATGGTTCGGGGTGTTCTCGATTCTGTAACGGTGCTCCATGGAAATAGTTAATACCATTGTCCCCATATTCGGTGTCATACTGCTGGGCTGGGCAGCAAGGCAAAAAGGCTTTATTCCCCCGGAGTTCACAGGCCCCGCCAACAGGCTGGTTTTTTATGTCGCCATTCCTGCCATGGTATTCAGTGCCATTGCCGGCGGTTCCCTGAAGACGGATTTCAACCCGGCAGTACTGGGATGCACCCTTGCGGCCGTGGGAATTTCCTTTGCCCTTACCTGGGGTATAGGCGCTTCGATACGGCTGCCGAACAGGAGGTTCGGCACCTTTGTGCAGAATTCGTTTCATGGAAATCTCGGATATATCGGCCTTGCCGTAGTCTATTATTACCTGGGAAAGGAGGGGCTTACCACTGCCGGCATGCTGATCGGATTTGTCATGATCATGCAGAACCTGCTTTCAGTTTTTATCCTGCAGTTTTATTCAGACACCGGCAGTTCCGGGAACAATCATGGAAAAACAGTTCGAAAGATCGTAGCAAATCCCGTGATTCTTTCAGCTGTTGCAGGTATATGCTTCTCCTTGACCGGCGCTGCTCTGCCAGTGGTGGTCGACCGTACCCTGGATATCATCGGGGGTCTGGCTTTACCCCTGGCCCTCCTGCTCATCGGGGCCTCGCTTAATTTCGATCTTGTAAAGCCCCAGTTGAACCTGGTGCTGCTGGCCACGATTATCAAGCTGGCTGTGCTGCCCGGGATCGGCCTGTTCCTTTATACCTGGTGGGATCTGCCGTCCGGGCAGTATGTTCCGGGTCTGATCCTGCTGGCATCGCCATCGGCTACCATCAGTTATGTAATGGCAATGGAAATGAACGGAGATGTGGAATTTGCCGTAACCGCCATTTCCATCTGCACGTTACTGTCGGCCATCTCATTTTCCATCTGGCTCCACATTACTCTGTAGAATGCCTGCCTGCGGTTGTCAGGCGTTCTCGATGGCCCGCTTGAATCCGGGGATGGATCTTTCAATGGTCTTGTCCGGAATTGCATAGGACAGCCTGAAATGACCAGGACCATGAAACCCGCTTCCCGGGACCGCCAGGATATTTTCTTTCAAAAGCGTTTTCATGAAGGCGATGTCATCCTTGACCGGGCTTTTGGGAAACAGGTAAAATGAGCCTTCCGGAATATCAAATTCATATCCCGCATCCTTGAGCCCGTCACACAGCATGTCCCGCCGTCGCCGGTAAATGGAAATATCCACGGTAACGCCCTGGAGTTTTCCGATAACCTGCTGAAACAGTGCAGGCGCATTCACGTACATCATGGTGTTTGCAACGCCGGCAGCCTGTGCAACCAGGCCGGCATCTTCAGCCTCCGGGTGAACAGCCAGGTAGCCTATCCGTTCGCCGGCCAGGGAGAGTTCCTTGGAATAGGATGTCAGCACAATGGTATGCGGGTATACATCAAATACCCACGGGACTTCCACATCATAGGCTATTTTTCGGTAAGGTTCATCCGAGACCAGGTAGATTCTTTTTCCGTGTCTGGCCGATGCCCTGTCCAGAATTTTCCCGAGTTCAACCAGTTCGGCCCTGGTGTATACGACCCCTGTCGGGTTGTTGGGAGAATTGATCAGGACCACCCGGGTATCGGGAGTTATTGCCTGTTCCATGGCATCCAGGTCCAGGTGGAAGTCTTCAAGGGTCTTTACCGGTTCAAGTTTTCCCCCGGCCACGAACACGTACTGGTTGTATCCCACAAAATAGGGGCCTGGCACCAGGACTGTTTCTCCCGGATTGATCAATGCTTTCAATGTGTCGTTCAAAGCCCCGGCCGCACCCGCGGTCACCACTATCAGCTCCGGAGTCAGGGCAGTGCCGTAGGTTGTGTTCAGGTAATCGGAAATAGCCTGCCTGACGTGGGGGAATCCCGGGTTGGGCATGTATCCGTGGGAGATGGACGGAGAGTTGATCAGGGCCAGGAGGGTTTGTTTTACACTGTCCGGTGGCGGCACATCCGGGTTGCCCAGTGAAAAATCAAACACATTGTCTTCTCCAAATTTCTTTTTGAGCTCCAGCCCCTGTTCGAACATCTTCCGGATCATGGATGATCCTTTTATCATGTCCTGCATTTTTGTTGCGATTGGCATTGTGTGACCTCGTTTGTTTATTTCGGTTTTTGTCTGTTTAAAAATTAATATACCGCATGATGTAAGAAATCAATTTTTCTTTTAAAAAATTCAGTCGTCGGGCTTCAACGATGATGCCCGGGGTCAGTTAAAAAACTTTCAGCCAGGCCAGAAGGATGATCACAAAGGACAAAATGGCGTATCGTGATTCTCTTTCAGGCAGCAGGCGGCTTTTTGACCTGAAGAAAAAGAATGCAAGTCCCGTGAAAAAGCCGGCAAAGAATCCAAAGATATGGGCTGAAATATCTGTGCGTTCGCCGGTGCTGAACATTCCTACAAGTGTGGCGCCGGCTGCAAGACCAAACAGCCTGGACGCTATTCCCGGAACAGTGTGGACAACCCGGAAGGCTGACAGTATGCCGGCGGCTGCCATGATAAATGTGGATGACCCTATGGACAGGTGAAGGGTTTTGTATGCCAGCGCGTTGACAAGGTTCCCGAGCGCCCCGGAGACCAGCAGTAAAAGCATGCCCGATCCGTACCCGGCGAGGTTGAGTGCAGGAGCCACAAAAATCAGTATCCCTGCACAGTTCGATACCAGGTGACGGGCATCCGCATGGAGCATCAGTGCTGTGACAATCCTGAAATATTCTCCCTGGAGGACATACATTGCCGAGGATCCGAATTCAAGGACAATGGATTCATGGATCCCTTGGAGGATGAGAAAAGCATGGATCAGGCATATGGTGCACATGATGACGAATGCGGTAATGGACTTGAAAGGGTTTTCTGCTAAAAAATCAAGCTTTTCCGGGCGTTTCGTGTCCCGGTTTTCCCTGTAATAGTCTGAAAGGGTTTCAATTGCCCGCTGGTGATCGGCATCGCTGACCCGGATATCGAACCTGTCATCCCGGGAAACCTGCTGTGATTGTATCCCCTGGGAAGCAAGGACCAGGGATACCAGTTCAGCTTCTTTTCTGGTAAGAGCAGAAAGAAGGCTGTTGTCTGTTTCAGGGGCTTGATCTTTCGATGGTTTCATTTTATTTAATAACTCGACTTTCGGGTTTTGACAATGAACTATACCAGATATCGGGAGAAAATAAAGGATGCAGATTTTCCGCTTTACCGGCAGAGACGACCGCGTTTACACGGGGTGTGATTATGATAAAGGCCTGGCATCGGTTATAGAAGGAGATGTATTCAAGACGTTTGTCAATACGGGCAGGCAGGTGGCAGTTAAAAAATTTCTGCCGCCCCTGCTGCCGTCGGCCATTATATGCATCGGCCTGAATTACCGCCGGCATGCGGAGGAAACCGGAGCACAGCTGCCGCAATACCCCGTGGTGTTCATGAAGAATCCCGGCGCCGTGGTCGGGCATGGACAGGACATACTCCTGCCCCGGTCCTGTGTCAACCCGCCCGAGGTTGACTATGAAGCCGAGCTGGCCGTCGTGATCGGCAGGGCAGTCAGAAATGCCGGTCCTGATGAAGCACTGGCCTCAGTATTCGCCTATACCTGCGCCAATGATGTTTCGGCCAGGCGGTGGCAGAAGCATGCCGGCGCAGGACAGTGGGTACGGGGCAAGAGCTTTGATACCTTCTGTCCGCTTGGACCCTGGATGGTTACCGCGGACGAGATCGACGATCCCCAGGATCTTGATATTCAAAGTGTGCTCAATGGTCAGGTTATGCAGAAAAGCAATACCGGCGACATGATTTTTTCCGTGGCAAAGATAATTGCCTATCTGTCCGAGAGCACCACTCTTTTGCCGGGGACGGTAATTCTTACCGGGACTCCCGAAGGTGTGGGGTTTGTAAGAAAACCGCCGGTCTACCTGCAACAGGGGGATGAGATAGTCGTGGAAATTGAAAGAATCGGGCAGCTTGCCACCAATGTCAGAAACGAGGGGGGATGATAAAGCTCAGCCCCGGGAAAGGATCTCCCGGGGCTGGTATTGTCACTTTGTCTTGCAGGAAAGCAAGAGATTAGTTGTAAGGACAGCCTGAAAAGCCTCTTTTGGAACCTTGTGACCGGAAAGTACCGGTTTTGGGGCAGTTGTTATTAAATCCGCGGCTGTTCTGCCTGAATCCGGTCTTGATACCCGGAGCGATTTTTCCGGCTTCCAGCATGAAATCGATACGTTTTTCCGCCATCTGTTTTTTAAGATCGTACATTTCACGGGAAAGTTGAACAAGCCTGGCCTTGTCGGGTTCCGACGTGGCCATCAGTATGCTGGTTTCCTTTTCCCTGGCCGCAAGCTCGATCCTGAGGTCAGCGGTCTGGTCAATGAAAGCCTGCCGCAGATCAGAGACCTGCTTTACCTGTTCTTCTGTCAGGTTGCTAAAACCCCCGCATCCCGCTCCCTGGCCCCGGTGGTACTTATTACCGTATTGTGATCTGCTGTCCTGCTGGCTGCTGGCTGCATCGTATGCCAGCACCGTGCCGGCCATGATCATTGCGGTAAATATCATGGTGGTGATAAGGGCTGTTTTTTTCATGGTGTTCCTCCTGTTTTAGTATTTATTTTAAGATGTTTTTTCCAGCTGTCATTCAGCTGTCTGCTGCCTTGGCATAACAGCAAACATTGTGCCACAGTTATTGTTTTTTTATAACTTATTGTAATTAAAGATCAATTTGTTTTCAAGTTTAAAAACATCCATGTTGAGGTTCATGGTATGGGTAATAAGTATACAGTACCGGGTTTTTACTGTATACTTATTACCCGGCATTGGATCTATCCATCTGTCTTCAGCCCTTTTGTTACGGCATGGTATTGAATTTGCTTTCCAAATTAAAAAGACGGCTTGAAAAGAGCCCGTGATTTATAAAAACAGGAAGGTGTCCTTGAAATTAAAGATCAGTTACATCTCGCCCCTTATGCTGACCGGGATCCTGCTGGTCCTGCTGCCGCTGTTCGTTGTAATGACCCTGGACCGTATACGGGAGCACGAGCAGTATGTAACGGCAAAAATGGTCGAAAGGGGTCAGTCTCTGATCCGGTCTTTCGAGGCCGGTACCCGTGCAGGCATGATGAATGTGCAATGGGGAGCCGCCAAGTTCCAGAGGCTTTTGACAGAGGTTTCCTACCAGCCGGATATCCTTTTCCTAATGATCACGTCACCGGATGGGACCATATGGTTTCACAGTGATCCGGAAAAAGTGGGCAGCCATTATAAGACCATGCCCACCGGACTCAAAGACGCTGATGACCACCAGATTTTCCACCAGGTGGTTCAGCTGCCAAAGGATTCCTCCGCATTTGTGGTGTACAAGAAATTCACACCTGAACGGACCGGCCGGGACCTGCGCCGCCATCGGGAATGCCCGGATTTCAGGACCATGATGAAAAAGGAGCCGTACCGGGATTATTATATTTTTGCCGGGCTGTCTTATGAAAAGGCACAGAATATACACAAACGTTTTGTCAACCAGATGGTCACCCGGGGGGTGATTTTCCTTTTACTGGGCCTGGCAGGGATTCTCAGCCTGTTTGCATTTCAAGGATACCGCTCGGCCAGAAGCCGGCTGGAAACGGTGCAGGCTTTTTCCAACACGGTGGTGGATAACATGCCGGCCGGGCTGATTACGGTTGATACCGACTTGAATATTTTGTCCGTGAACCGGGCGGCTGCAGATATTCTGGGAGGCAGGCCCCGGGTGCTTCCACCTGAAATGGCGGACCTGGTTGACCAGCTTGAAAAAGAGAACAGGGTGGTTGAAAAACAGATGTTGTGTGACAGGCCAAATGACAGGCCGGCCCTGCTAGATATCAGCATGTCGTCCATGGTGGCGGAAACCGGCGATTTATCGGGTTACATGTTCCTGTTCAAAGACCTGACCGAACTGGACCGGCTCAAAAAGGAAGTGGAAACGAGCAAGCGCCTGGCAGCCATCGGAAAACTGGCTGCCGGAGTGGCTCATGAAATAAGGAACCCGTTAAGCTCCATCAAGGGGTTTGCCACCTATTTCAAGGAGCGGTACGCCAATGTGCCCCGGGACCAGGAAACAGCTGAAATAATGATACAGGAAGTCCAGCGGTTGAACCGCTCGGTGACCCAGCTGCTCGAATTTGCAAGACCCGTGGATATCAATATTGTTCCCACGGATTTAAAGGATCTGGTCTATCATGCTCTTCGCCTGGTACAGCACGAGATCGATCAAAGCGATATACAGGTTTCAATCCTGCCGGACGATGCTTCAAAAGAGGTTTATACGGATCCTGACCAGGTCAGCCAGGTGCTGCTCAATCTGTTCTTAAACAGCCTGCAGGCCATGGATCAAGGTGGAAAGCTGACTGTCAAGATCGATATCGACCCGCGCGAGTCATTTTTTTCAATAACGGTTGACGACACAGGCAAGGGGATTGCTCCGGAAGATATGGAAAAGATTTTTGATCCCTATTTTACGACCCGCAGCACGGGTACGGGCCTGGGACTGGCCGTCGTACACAGGATTATCGAAAGCCTGAAAGGGAAGATAGAGATGGACAGCACGCCTGGTAAAGGTACAAGGGTCACCATAATCCTGCCCCAAAAGGAGTCGAAATGATACCTGCTCAGATACTGGTAGTGGATGATGATGCCGCCCACCGCCGCATGCTCGAAACCCTGCTCACTGACTGGGGGTATGAAGTCAGCCTGGCGGACGATGGTTCAACCGGAGTGGAAATGGTCAAGGAGCGGTCCTTTGACGTGGTCCTTATGGATATGAAGATGATAAAAATGTCTGGAATGGAGGCACTCAGGCATATTGTGGCATACAATCCATCCCTGCCTGTAGTGATTATGACCGCCTATTCATCTGTTGAAACCGCGGTGGAGGCGCTTAAAATTGGGGCATATGATTATTTGACCAAGCCCCTGGATTTTGAGAAACTGAAGCTGACCATCGCGCGTATCATGGAAAGGGTTTTTCTCAAAAATGAAAACAGGGCACTGAAAAACCGCCTGGAGGATCATTTTGACCGGCACCGGATCATCGGAGACAGCCCGGCCATTAAAAAAATGCTCGATACCATTGACCTGGTCGCACCTTCGGAGGCCAATGTCCTGATTACCGGAGAATCGGGCACCGGCAAGGAACTGGTATCAAATGCCCTGCACCAGAACAGCCTGAGAAAGGATCATCCCTTCATCCGGATCAACTGCGCGGCCATCACCCGGACACTTCTTGAGTCAGAGCTTTTCGGCCATGTCAGGGGGGCTTTTACCGGGGCGGAGAAGGAACGAAAAGGGATGTTCCTCCAGGCACATAAAGGCAGCATCCTTCTGGATGAAATCGGTGAGATGGACATGGACATGCAGGCCAAGCTGCTCAGGGTTCTCCAGGAAAAAGAAATTACACCGGTGGGAGGCGATAAGAGCATACAGGTCGATGTCAGGGTAATTGCGTCCACCAACAGGGACCTTCAGGCCCTGTCCGAAAAGAATCAATTCAGGCAGGATCTGTTTTTCAGATTGAATGTCGTGAATATCGACATTCCGCCGCTGCGGCATCGCAGAGAAGACATCAGCCGGCTGAGCCTGCATTTTCTGGATCATTTTTCACACAAAAACAACCGCCGGATAAACGGATTTTCCCCCAGGGCCATGGATGCCATGATTCGGTACGACTGGCCAGGCAATGTAAGGGAGCTGATGAACTGTATCGAACGGATGGTAGTGCTGGTACGCTCAGATTATATCCAGCCCGAAGACCTGCCTTTTATTGAACATCCCGGGCAGGGACCAGACCTGGGAAATACCCTTCAGGATATTCCGCTGACGGCAATTGAAAAAAAGGCGGTATTGCAGACACTCGAGTCGGCCGGCGGGAACAGGAGCGAGGCGGCCAGGCGGCTGGGGATCACTCGAAAGACATTGTTGAATAAATTAAAACAGTACGGGACAAAGTAAGCCATTATTCAACCGTCCTTTTTCAACCTTTGTTTTTTTAAAACCGGTCAATCAGTTTGTTTATGATAAAGGTGCTTTCTCTCAGGGCCTGTTCACTGAAGGGTCCGAACCAGCGGGCTATTTTTTCGAACTTGTCCATAAAGTCAGCCTTGTCGTTGTTTTCCAGCATATCGACATGGGTATTCAGGGATTTGATATAGTCTTTGAGCATCTGCCGGCGCTGTGGAGTGGCAAATATAATTTCAGCGTACAGGCTGCTGTCCTGGGCAAAAAGCCGGCCTACCATTCCAAGTTCAAGCCGGTAGATCGGGCTGGAGAATTCGATGGTTCGACCCGGCTCCTCCATCCGTTTGGATAAAAACTCCCCGAAACAGAAAGTGGCAAAATGCCGCAGTGCCTGAACCACGGCCATGATATCATCGTGTTCTTCGGCAGATGATGTCATTATTACGGCTCCCCAGAGTGTGAGCTGGTCAACAAGCCATTGGCAGTTTTCCCGGCAGCGGCCCGGGGTGGCCACTATGATCTGTTTGTCAAGGCTCGACAGGGTAGGGCCGAACAGGGGATGCAGACCGACTACCGGCCCGTCATGGGCTGACAGCATGGCTTCAAGAGGTTCTTTTTTGATACTGGTCAAATCCGACAGGATGGCATGGGGGGGCAGCAGCGGCCCGATTTTCTCGATGACTGTCAGTGTGACATCGATGGGAACACATATGATAACAAGGTCCACATGTTCACAAAGCTTGCCGGCCGACTGCCAGTCTTCTTTTTCCAGTATATCCACGTGGTATCCGGCCTTGGAAAAGAGGGATGAAAAGTACTGCCCCATCTGCCCCCGGCCGCCCACGAAAAGAACCCTGGCTCCGGGGTTTACACTGCTTTCTTTCATTATGCCGGTCTGTGAAATCCTTGAATGCCTGAGAATAATACGGTAAATATCTTCGACCATATCCGGGTCAAGGCCGGTATCAAGTGACCGGGAGCGAAGCCGGTAAACAAGATCTTCTTCCCGGGCCGGATGATGGACCGGGACGGCATGTGCTTTTTTGATATCAACTACACCTGATACCTGCTTTTGCCGTTCAACCAGCAAAGACAAAATTTTTTTATCGATTTTATCTATTTTGGTTCGATATTGTTTAATCTTTGTGTTAAAATCAATTGTATTGTTTTTGTTCGGCATGACAAGGCTCTGCTTTTGGACCGGTATCTGTTCTTATTAGGTAATTGATCGGGCTCCATATTTTTCTTAAAAATTTTATCATATCAGATGATGAAAATAAAAAACAGGGGATGATTATGGAACAGAACGTAAAACTGATGGACCAGGTCAAAAAGAAAATCCGGAAGCTGCACCCGGAACAGTTAAAGGAGCTCATCCATATCCTGGACACATGGGACAAGGGAGAACTCAGGGAATTCAAGCGTCTGAGAACCCGCATACCGATCGATGTCGTGGTGGATGACCGTTATATGCAGGCCGGGTCGGAAGATATCAGTGCCGGCGGAGTTTTTATCAATGTATCAGGCCGGTTTGAAGTGGATGCAGATGCCCGGCTTGTTTTTTCTTTTCCCGGACAGGACAGGCCTTTCAAGCTGAAAGGACGTATCGTCAGGGTGGAAGAAGAGGGAATAGCAATTGAATTTGACAAGATCAGCCCTTACTTTAAAAACATTCTTGATGAGGTTATCTGGGATCAGCCCTGACTCAGATTTTGTCAAAAAAATTGATCTGCCCGTACTTGGAGGGTGCCTTGCAATTTTCGGTTCAGCGTTCTTTTTTTACATGGCCACCGTTGTGTTGAAATGGTCCAGACTGGCCGGTCTTGATATAGATTCCGCCTATTTTGTCTTTTTTCGCTTTTTCACCGGTTTTCTAACCGTGCTGTTTGCCATCCTGGTTTTTCACCAGAAGGTCATTGTTGTAAAACCCAGTTACCTTTTAGGCCGGACCCTTGCCAATTGTGTCGCGGTCTATTGTTTTTTCAAGGGTGTCGGTCTTACATCGGTGGCCCAGGCCAATATCCTCAACATGACATATCCTTTGTTCATTGCCGTTTTTTCATGGATTTTCTTGAAAGGCCAGCGGGATACCATTGCCTTGCTGATTGTGCTGGCCGCTTTTACAGGGGTCTGGTTGATTTTGTCTCCTTCGGTGACCGGATTTGAAACAGACAGCCTGTGGGCGCTGGCATCAGGCATAAGTGCGGCTGTAGCCATTATTTACCTCAACCTGAGCCGCCGGGTGCACAATACCACTACGACACTGTTTTTTCTTTTCGGACTGGGGTCTGTCATTATTTTCGGTTTGTTTTTTCACCGTATGTACATACCGGATGCCCAGACCCTGAAATACCTGCTTTTATGTTCATTTTTCAGCATATTGGGTCAATACCTGATTACGTTGGGATTTCGTTATGTCACTGCCATAGAGGGAGGGATCATTTCATCCACCCGTATTCTGCTCGCCGCCGTTCTTGGACCACTCATAGCCATGGACCCTTCACTGACACTGACCGGGTGGATAGGGGCCCTGCTGATTTTCGGGGGCAACGTGTACCTGACAGTCCGCAAAGCCGCCATCTGATATTTGACTGGAACCGGATTTCGCCGTAAATTATAACTTTTTTTACCCGGTATGAATAATGACTGTTTTTTTAAAATAAGTGTTTATTTTATATCTGCTTTTGTTGCTTTATGCTTGTCGCTGTGTTATCTAGTAAAGCAGATTGAAGAATTGATAATAATCGGGAAATACGTGATATGACGCAGAAAGTATTTGTAAACCAGGACAAAATGGCGACATTTACCTGTCCCAAGTGTCAGAAAACCAAGCGTATGGATGTATCCCGCTTCTGTAGCCAGCAGAAGGAAATCAAGCTCAAATACAAATGCGCTTGCCAGCATGTCTACTCGGTCATCCTGGAACGCAGGCGTTATATCAGAAAACCGGTCTGCCTTATGGGCAATGTCATCAGGGATAAAAAGCGGTATGAAATGAAAGTGGAAGATCTGTCTCGTTACGGGATGAGAATCAGGCTCCTGGACCGGCACGTACCTTTGGAAAAAGAGGGGGTGCTTGCCATTGAATTCACCCTCGATGACCCGAACAAAACCGTTGTGAACAAAGAAGTGATAATCCAGACCATCATGCCGAAAAGCATTGGCGTGAAGTTCAAGTCCACGGACCATTATGACAATTTCGGCAAATACCTTTTATTCCATTTTGGATAGGACAGCCTGAGACCTTTGCCGGATCAATCATAACTGTATACCTTGTATATGGTCGAAGACCCCAAAAGGGCGTCAACCCGTCCCTCCAGTTCAGCCCGCTGGTTGTTGCCAAGCCAGCGGTTCCAGGCTTCAAGGGATTTCCATGTACTGATAACCAGGTATTCGTTGGGATCAGACACATTCCTGAGTGTCTCGCCGGAAATATATCCGGGCTGCCGGTTGGCAATGCTGCGAAGTTCGATCAACATTTCTGACAGCGTGGGCAGAAGGGCCAGATCCATCCCGTTGAACATTTTGGGAACTTTCCTGGTCATCAATACGCGAATGGTCATTATCTACTCCTTATTGTTCTCATGATCATTTTTGGTCATACTCCCAGGTGTTTCAGGGTCAGCAGCACCCCGGCCGTGACAGCGGAGCCGATCACCCCCGCCACGTTGGGGCCCATTGCATGCATGAGCAGCATATTTTCAGGATCCTCCTCCATGCCCAGTTTCTGGCTTACCCTTGCGGCCATTGGGACGGCGGATATACCTGCCGATCCGATCAGGGGGTTGATTTTTGTTTTACTGAACAGGTTCATCAGCTTGGCCATGAGCACCCCGGATGCCGTGCCGATACAAAAGGCCAGAATGCCCAGAAGCAGGATCCCCAGGGTGGAAAAAGTCAGAAACTGTCCGGCTGCAAGCTGGGAGCCTACACCAAGGCCCAGCAAGATTGTTACAATATTCATCAAGGCATTCTGGGCGGTCTCGGAAAGCCTTTCCACTACGCGGCATTCACGCATCAGGTTGCCGAACATGAAAAATCCGATAAGGGGGGCCGCCGACGGAAGCAGCAAAACACAAAGGCCTAAGACTATGAGTGGAAAGATGATTTTTTCAACCCGGCCGACGTACCTGAGCTGGTTCATCCGGATCAGGCGTTCTTTTTTTGTGGTCAGCGCCCGCATGATCGGTGGCTGGATCAGGGGAACAAGTGCCATGTAGGAATATGCTGCCACAGCAATGGGTCCGAGAAGGTGCGGGGATAGCTGGCTGGACAGGAAGATGGCGGTTGGACCGTCTGCACCTCCTATGATTCCGATGGATGCAGCGTCAAAAAGATCAAAATTGATGCCCGGGACAACTTCTGACAGAATCAATGCCCCGATCAGGGTACAGAAAATGCCAACCTGGGCGGCGGCACCCAGCAGAAGGGTTTTGGGGTTGGCGAGCAGCGGTCCGAAGTCTGTCATGGCCCCTACCCCCATGAAAACCAGTAGAGGAAAGACACCGGTTTTGATGCCGATGGTGTATATATAATACAGGATTCCCCCCGGGTCGGCCATGGCGGCAATTGGAGTGTTTACCAGAATGGTGCCGAACCCTATGGGTACCAGCAGAAGGGGTTCAAAATTCCTGTTGATGGCAAGGTATAAAAGCAGGCCCCCTATGCCGATCATGAAAAGTTGTCCCGGTCCGCTGATCAGCAGGCCTGTCTCAGGGACAACAAAGCTGTATAAACCGGTAGAGCGAAAAAAATCGATTATCATGTCCACAATGGGAGGCAGGTTCGTGTGGTCCGTCCCCGAAGTCCGGGCGGTCATGTCCGCTATGGCCTCGGCGGGCAGTGTGATCAACAGTATGCCGGTAAAACGGCTGAAGGCATTTTGAACCTTTTTTAATGACATGATCCCACCTTTCTTTTTCATCGGCGCTATTTGTCGAGGGTCGCAAGCACCTGGCCTGATTGAACAGTCTGCCCCTTTGTCACGTCAATTGAGGCAACGGTTCCGCTGACAGGCGAGATCACCGGTGTTTCCATTTTCATGGCCTCCAGGATCATCAGGAAATCTCCATGCCTGACCCGGTCTCCGGGCTTGACCAGTATCTGGTACACGTTGCCGGGCAGCTGTGCCTTGACCCGGGTGCCGGCCTCGGCTGAAGGGCCTGTGGGGGAGGATGACCTTGAAGTATCTGAAATACCGGTGACTGCGCCGGTGTCGTCTTCCACCGTTACATCATAACTGCTTCCGTCAACCGTCACCTTGAAGTGAGATGCCGATGGCCTGCCGTTCTCAGTTTCAGGTTCTGGCGGTGAGCTCGCCGGTTGCGATACCTCGTCTTTGCCGGAGATCTTGCGGACATGAACCGGCCGGTCCCCTTTGAGAAAGTCCAGGCCTTTATTGCCGCCGCCCGTTTTCAGGGCCCCTATTATAAATATGTTTTCATCTGTCACGGGCAGATTCTCATCTTCGAGAATTTTTCTGGCTGCGGGAATTCCAGGTTCCAGTGTGTCCAGGGGATCACCGTCGAAAACCGGCATGCCAAGCTGCTTTTCGGCAATTTTGACAATTTCGGGATCCGGTGGCATGGGAGTCCTGCCAAAATATCCTAAAACCATTTTACCGTATCCGTCCGTTATTTTTTTCCAGTTTCCCTGGGTGACATTGGCATAGGCCTGCTGGAAATAAAACTGGGATACCGGTGTGACCGAGGTGCCGAAGCCGCCCTTGGCAATACATTCAGCCATTGCCTTGATGACTTTGGGATACAGGTGCAGTGTCTGAGTGTCCCGCATCATCATGGTGTTGGCGGTCAATGCTCCGCCGGGCATGGGAGAGAGAATCACTTCCGATGATACCTTGAGCGCTTCGGGAGGAAAAAAATAATCGGCCAGGCATTCTTCCTGGATCCGGTTTGCTTCAACAATTTTTGTGATGTCAATGTCCAGAAAGTAATCAGTTCCTTTAAGTGCATGCCACATGGAAATCATGTCCGGCTGGCAGGTGCCGCCCGACAGTGGGGTCCTTGCCAGGCATATACCGTCACAACCGGCCTCCACAGCCGCTTTGTACTGCACGACACCGATACCCGCAGTTTCATGTGAGTGCATCCAGATCTGTGTGTCTTGACCGAGAAGTTTCCGGGCCGCCTTGATCGTGTCATGCACTTTTACAGGATTTGATGTGCCGGAGGCATCCTTGAAGCAGATGGAATCATATGGAACCCCTGAGTCAAGGATCTCTTTGAGAGTTTTGACATAAAAGTCGACATCATGTGCACCGCTGCATCCGGGCGGAAGTTCCATCATGGTAATGACCACCTGGTGGTGAAGCCCGGCATTCTTGATGCATTTTCCAGAGTAAACCAGGTTTCTGACGTCGTTCAGTGCATCGAAATTTCGAATATGGGTTATACCGTGTTTTTTGAACATCCTGGCATGGAGATCTATCATGTCTCTAGGCTGGGCGGAAAGTGCTACAACGTTGATGCCCCGGGCAAGTGTCTGGAGATGCGCACCTGGACCGGCCGCCTTTCTAAAGCGGTCCATCATGGAAAAAGCGGATTCGCCGCAATACATAAAAAGACTCTGGAATCTGGCGCCGCCACCGGCTTCTAGGTGATCGATGCCGGCATCCACTGCAGCTTCGACAGCGGGAATAAAATCATCTGTCAGGGCCCGGGCCCCTAAAACCGATTGGAATCCATCCCGGAACGAGGTGTCCATAAATTTGATTTTTTTCATAGCTACCATTCCTGTTATCGATACGGGTTGAAATTAGTATCCAGTGCGTTTTTTATGCATGGCGACAGCTGCACTGATAATGGCGGTCAGTTTCCTGCTGCGGTCTGTCAGGTGCTGCCCCCGGCTGCCGGAGATGCCGCTGTCCGAAGCGATCAATGCGGATTCTTTTCTGGTGTATGGTCTTAGCAGTATACCTGAAAGATAGATGAGGACGAGAAGCAGGACAAGAAAGGAAAACACCACACCCATGCCAAGCAATGTCAACTTCAATCCCTGAACAATCATGGAAGGAGCCTCCTTTGAGTTCATTAGATCCTGTTGTCTGCCCTGTCCTGCTCAGTGACTCAGATATACCCGACATGGACCGGAAAGTAAAGCAGCGAATTAAGGTTTGTTTCGGGAAAGAACCTGTCAGGCTCTAAGTCTTGCCAAAACAAGGCTGAAAATGATACCCAGGGCGGCCACGCCAGCCAGAAACCATGACCCTGTTTCCCATGAGCCTGTGGTTGAGACCAGGGCGGCCAGTACAATCGGGCCGAATACCTGGCCGAAGTGCCCGCCCTGGATAATGATGCCCATTGTCGTGGAGATCAGCCCGGGCTCGGGGGCATAGGCCGGAGCAGCTCCGAGGACGGTTGCAGGTATCAGTCCGCCGAAAATTGAAAAAAGGATACATGCGGTATAATTGACCGCCATCCCGGCTTGTGTGTCATAGATTGCAATGGCGCAGATTCCCATCATTGTGCAGGAAAAGGTGATCAGCAGCCACCGCCTGGCTCCTCTGTTTAGCAGCCATCCTGCAGCCAGGTTGCCAATGATGTTTACACCTACCATGATGGCGGTCAGAACCGAGGCCAGTGCTTTTGAAAATGCAAATTTCTCCAGAAGCAGGGTGGGCAGAAATCCCATGACGGCCAGCCACTGCAGGGTATAAGTCGTGAAAATGAGTGCAAGCAGTAAAGGACCGGCCGTAGACGCTGTTTTTGCAATATCCTTGAACATGGTCATTACACGCGGCTGATTTTTGGTCCTGAACGGCGCAAGGGTAGTTGTGACCTTGATCACCATCAGTGTATATCCAATTATCAGAATACCGTTGATCTGCCAGATTTCACGCCACCCGGCAAAATTGATCAGGGCAGGAATAATAAGCATGATCAGGCATGCACCGGCCGGAAGGTAGCAGGTCCATATCGCCAGCGCTGTCCTGGTGTCCCGGTGATTGACCGCCAAAAATATCAGGGTAGGGGTGCTGACTATCACGGCCAGGAATCCAAGACCTTCAAAAAAACGAGTGACCAGCAGCCAGGCAAAAGAAGGGGCGACGGAGCCGAGAAGACTTCCGGCCGACTGCAGTATCAGACCGGATATCAGCAGCCTGCGGTGGCCGAGAGTGTCTGCAAATGACCCGGTAAAGGCACCTAAAATAACCCCGATAATATTGAAAATGGAAAGTATCCATCCGGCATAGACCAGGCTGATATCCAGTTCGGTCATGATATCGGGCAGCAGGGGAGGCACCTTGCCCACCTGGAAAGCGGATATGATCCCGGCGCCGGAAAGAATGAGAACGGCAGGCCAGGATGTTTTGACTTCGGCCTGGTTCATTATGGTTTTTTGGGTCCGCCGGTCAGTTTCTTTAATTTCTTTTTGTACGGAGCCACCATGCCGGGAATGAATTTCAGGTGGATCTGTTTTCTGACAGGCCCGATTGACAGGAGAAAAGAAAAGACTGCATTGCCGATCCGTCGGCGGATCTGCCGCTGGGGAAAATCCGAGTAGATTCCCTGCTTTTTATAAAATTTATGATCCTTTTTGAACACTGCCGATGCATTAAAGATAAAATCCCTGAACAGTTTCAAGCCGCCTGTACTGTAAAATGTCGGGGGCATTACCAGGTTTTGTTCATGGCCTGTTTCGATGCTGCGGGCAAAGGCATTGATATCGGCTGTTACTTGTTCGGCCGTGCCGCCTTCGCTGGTAACGATATGGCAGGATGACACCTTCCAGTTGTCTGCAAGGGCTTCGAGTGTTTCTCTCAGGTTCTGGCGCTGCTGCAGGCCGCCTGACAGGATAAATCCCAGGCGTTTGCCTGCGAATATCGGTGTATGACCGTTGAAAAAACTACGGTCAAAGAATTTTTTCCAGTCCGAGGACAGGTATTGGTCCTTGATGGTGCCGGCAATGATAATGATTTCGGCGGGCATGACAACAGAATTGAAAAAATCGACAAAACCGTCCTTCTGGCGGCACTGGTTGTCATATCCGCAAAGACAGCACCCCGTGCATCCATGTTTCATGCCTGAGTCATGAATGCTGTGAACTTCAGCCGGCAGGGAAGAGGTTTTTAAAAATGTATCTGTCATGCGTTCAAGGGATGTATCCTGCCCGGTTGTATCCGTAAGGATGACAACTCCGGGTCCCTTGAGGACCGGTCGTTCTTCGACAGGTCCGGGTTCGTAAGGTGCGGGATCTTGAAAAGTTGGAGGATATTTGGGAACCGGGGTTATTCCCGACTGGCTCATCTCGAGGAACCACCGGTAGAAAGCTGCCATCCTGGTCCGCTCCTGCTCATCGAAAAAATCGTCCATATGGGCGGAATAACCTTTTATATAGGTAAATCCTAAGTCCTGGCTTACCGATTGAATATGGTTGTGGGCCGTATGGTCGAAGAACCTTATGGATGTAGTGAACGCTGTGGCGAACTTGCCCCTGAATTTATCAAGCGGTGCGTTTTCAAACAGCAGTTCTGTGAACCGTTTCATCTGCGACGGAACCAGGGCGTAATAAACCGGGAATGCCCAGATCAATACATCGCAGGACCGGATATTCCATATGATTTCTTCCAGGCGTTCCCTGTATTTTTCTATTTTATGGATCGGCTGGGCGATGTTGATGATTTTGAACTGGTGTGCCGGATGTACCGCCCGGACATAATGAATATGCTGAAGTGTAATGCTCTGATCTCCTTTTGGAGAGCCGTTCAAAACCAGGATGTTCATGGTGTTTTCACTCCTGTATCAATTGTTTTTGTTCATGCTGTTTTGCTTCTCTGGCACGCCGGATAAGCAGCCTTATACAGTTGTCTATATTTTCCGGTGAGTACAGGGTAAATTCATCCACATAGGCTTTTTCGAAAAGGATCCTGTGGATATCGTCTTCAGGCAGCCTGGAGTGATAGATCAGATCCAGCATCTCGTCAAGACTTGCCTCAATCAATGAAAATGCGCCCGGAATATCTTTTTTTTCTACAGGCCCGTGGTGGCCGGGACAAATCAGCTGAGGGTCAAGGGATTGAATACGCTTCAGGGTGTCTTTGTAGCCTTTGAGGTCT
>CAYNHL010000028.1:0-31517 GCA_964397015.1 uncultured Desulfobacterales bacterium
TTTTTATTTAAGACAAAAAAAACAGGATTTAGATACCATGCAGTGTACAACAGTAAAAAGCGGAGAAAATTGTGTGTTCATGACAGCCCAGGGCTGCGGATATAATGGCGGCAGCTGTATGCCAGTAGTTGAAGCCTGTGAAGGCTGCAAGCGGATTGCCGAATTTGAAACCGGGAGCTATTGCACCGCGGCACCGGATCCGTCCTTGAAATGGAAGAACGGAAATTGCAATATGGCGACACATATTAAAACAGTGGCTGCAACTAAAGCACAAAAAATCAATCCAATCAAAGCATCAAAAAGACGTTAACCGGCAATGAAATTTATTTAGTAGCCTGTTGACAGACACGCTGTGATTTTTAAAACTCTGTGGGTTTAGTTGTCCGTTAAACCACAGAGTTTTTTTTTGAGCAATATTCAAGTTAAGGAAAAAGCCATGAATCCAATTGCCCAGGCACTCAATGCCACCATTCAGCAATCATCCCCCCATGTATACGACATGCTTTCAGACATGGGAAAAAACCTGTTTTTTCCAAAAGGCATTTTAAGCCAGAGTGCCGAAGCCAAAGAAAAAGCCCATCGCATCAATGCCACCATAGGTATTGCCAAAGAAAACAACCGGGTGCTGAGCCTGAAGTCCATTACCAGATCCTTAGGGGAAATCGATCCGGATTCATATCTGCCCTATGCCCCGTCATTTGGTATTTTGCCTCTCCGTGAAACCTGGAGAAAGAGCCTGTTTGAAAAAAATCCGGGTCTTTTGGGAAAAACGATCAGCCTGCCGGTCGTGACCAGTGGAATCACTCATGGAGTCAGCTGCCTGTCCGATTTATGGATAAACAGGGGAGACACCATTGTGCTGCCCGACATGATGTGGGGCAACTACAACATGACCTTCTGCGTTCGAAACCAGGCCGATATCGTTCATTTTCCCTGTTTTGACCCTTCTTTGACCCGGTTTAACACAGAAGGATTCGAGGCTGCCTTGACTCGGGCGGCAAAGGGTAAACAAAAAATCATCGTGATTTTGAACTTTCCCCACAATCCAAGCGGTTACAGCATTTCAACCGATGAAGGCCGCCGGATAGTCGAGATACTCGTCAATCTGGCTCAAAAGGGAATAAACCTTGTAGTGGCATGTGACGATGCTTATTTCGGCCTGTTTTACGAGTCTGATACATTGAAGGAATCATTGTTTGCATCATTGACCGGCGCCCATGAACGGATAGTTGCCGTCAAGCTGGACGGAGCCACCAAGGAAGATTACGTCTGGGGCTTCAGAGTCGGGTTCATGACCTACGGCATTACCATGGCACCGGAAAACAAGGCCGCCGTGGAGCAGGTCTACGATGCACTTGAAAAGAAAACCGCAGGGTGCATCAGGGGGAACATATCCAATGCTTCTAACTTGAGTCAGACACTGCTGCTTTCCTCCATGAATGATTCTCGCTACAATGAATATAAACAGGAAAAGTTTGACCTGCTCAAGGAAAGGTGCCTGGAGATGAAGCAGGTACTGCAGGATCCTGAATATGCTGATGCATGGGATGTGTATCCGTTTAATTCCGGATATTTCATGTGTATACGGCTCAAGGATGTCGATGCCGAGACATTGAGACTGCACCTGCTTGACAAGTATGGTACCGGCCTGATTTCAATCGGTGAGAGAAATATACGCATTGCCTTTTCCTGCCTTGAAAAGCAGGATGTACGGCCATTGTTCGATATCATTCTTCAAGGTATCAATGATTTGAAAAAATGATGCCTGCAATGGATACAAAAGAAAAAGCTGCGTTTCTCGATATCGCCGTTGCCGGAAAATGGCTGTTTAATTTTGTCCTGATTGGTATCATAGCCGGACTCGGGTCCATTGTTTTCCATTATTTGTGTGCTCTTGGCATGCATTTTTTCATGGACATGATTGCAGGATACCGGCCCGGCTCCCCGGCAGGCGAGCATCGTCTTTTCAGCCCGACGACAACCGAATTCAGCCGGTGGATACTTTTGATCCTGCCGGCGGCCGGCGGTCTCATAAGCGGCTGGCTGGTCTACACTTTTGCCCCTGAAGCAGAAGGGCACGGGACCGATGCAGCCATTGACGCTTATCACAACAAGGGGGGATCAATAAGGGGGAGAATTCCATTTATCAAGACCATTGCTTCATCGATAACGCTGACCACAGGAGGATCCGGCGGCCGTGAGGGTCCTATCGCCCAGATCGGTGCAGGGTTCGGTTCTTTTCTGGCCACCAGGTTGAATCTGTCAGACAGGGAAAGACGGATCATGATGGCCGCAGGTATCGGTGCCGGGGTCGGCAGCATATTCAGGGCGCCCCTTGCCGGTGCCCTGTTCGCTGCTGAAGTTCTGTACCGTGATCCGGATTTTGAATCAGAAGTGATTATCCCGGCCGGCATCTCTTCGGTTGTGGCATATTGCCTGTTCTGCCTTGTATTTGGATGGGGTTCTTTGTTCGACTCTCCGGCCTTCAAGTTCACAAACCCTCTGGAACTTGGCCCCTATGTCGTTCTTTCCGGAGTTCTTGTCGTGACGGGCATTCTCTATATAAAAGCATTTTATGGTGTCACGGCACTGTTCAAGCGGATTAAGATCAAAAACCACTTCAAACCTGCCATAGGCGGCCTGATTACCGGCATTATCGGATTTTTTCTTCCCTATACCCTGTCCTTTGGGTATGGAATGGCCCAGGAAGCCATATTCAATCAATTGACCATCAAGGTGCTTTTTCTGCTGGCTATTGGAAAGATTCTCACAACATCTTTTTCAATCGGATCAGGGGGTTCGGGCGGCGTGTTCGGCCCTTCGGTCGTTATCGGCGGTGCCATGGGCGGAGTTGTAGGCAAACTGTTCAACCTGCTGATACCGTCTGTTGTCGTCAATCCCGGAACATTCGTAATTGTCGGAATGGCCGGTTTTTTTACCGCTGTATCCAATGCCCCGATTTCCACCATTATTTTTGTAAGCGAGATGACCAATTCCTATCATCTGCTTCTGCCAAGCCTCCTGGTCTGTTCCCTTTGCTACCTTTTATCCAAAAAATGGACCATTTTCAGAAAACAGGTGAAATCCAGGGTGGATTCCCCGGCCCATGCAGGTGAATTCATGATGGATATTTTACAGACCATTAAAGTCGAGACCCTGACCCATAAAATCAAAGAGGTAAGGGTAGTCAACGAAAACATGCTGTTCAGTGAATTCAAGAAAATTTTTTCCACCACCAAACAGCATTATTTTCCGGTCATGAACAGCCAGGGCAGGTTCGTGGGTATTTTTTCCTCCACAGATATAAGGGAGGTCATATTCACAATTCATATCGAGGACCTGGTGGTTATGAGGGACATAATGGTCACTGATCTTATTGTCACCACCCCTTCAGAAGATCTGCACACTGTGCTGCTCAAGCTGACCCAAAAAAATATCGATGCGCTGCCTGTGGTAAAAGAAGATGATAACCAGGCATTTCTGGGATTGATCTACCGGCGGGATGTCATTGCCCACTATAATGAACTGGTACGTAAAATGCGTGATACTCAGTAAACCACTTTTACAAGGAACAGACCATGGGCCGGGGCGGTCACCCCGGCTTTCCTGCGATCTTTAGCTGCCAGGATCGCCTCGAATTCAGGGATTGAAATCTTGTTTCTGCCAGCCATCACCATTGTGCCTGCCAGGTTGCGTACCATATTTTTCAAAAATCCCGATCCTGAAATTTCAATCACGACCCGGTCCCGGGAACCGGTAATGACCCGTGCCCTGGTAATCTTACGGCAGGTATGGGATCGAGGGCTGCCAGTATTTTCAAAGGACTTGAAGTCGTGATATCCTGTAATCACACGGCAGCAAGCGTTCATGACATCAATGTCCAGAAGGCAGGGGACATGCCACTGGTAGTTCCGGTAAAGGGCACAGGGCAGTTCCCTGTTGAGGATATGGTAATGGTACTCCTTGGACACCGCACTGTAGCGGGCATGGAACGATCCATGGACAATTGTGCACGAATGGATGACAACAGGTTTTTTTATCAGGCTGTTCAAACCTTTTTGAATCTGGTGTGGCGGGATTTTCGTACCGGATGTGAAACTGGCTGCCTGGCCGAAGGCGTGTACCCCTGCATCTGTCCTGCCGGCACCATGAATGCTGACTTGCTGGTTCAACATCCTGGAAAGGGCGGTTTCAATTTCTCCCTGGACAGTAGGCCGGTCCGGCTGGCGCTGCCATCCGTAAAAAAAACTGCCGTCATATTCAATGATCAGTTTGAAGGTTTTCATTTGCCGATAAAACCTGCTGGCACAGGACCTGTGTCATTGGACTTCCGATGCGTGCTGAATACCGCTCGACCAGATTTATCCATGCGACAGCAATTTCTTTTTTGACATCATCCCCCAGGGGTGTGGTATAAACCATAGTGGATTTACCTTTAACCCGGCGTTTCAGCAGGTTCTTTTTCACCAGCGCATCGATAAATCTTGTTATGGTGGATGGAGACAGGCTGAGCAACCGGCTCAGTTTTGTCGGTGAAATCCCGGGGTTGTCATATACCAGCAGCATCAGTGAGGCATGCGGGGCGGAAATACCGACGGAAGAAAAGGCCTCGTCCGCCATCCGGCTCAACTGACGGGAAAATATATTTATATTGAAATAGAGGCATCCGGATAAAAGGTCTTGTATTTTTTTCATAACATATCCACATCAATTTATATTGCATATACAATTATAACAGGACAAGCAAGTCGTCAAGAGGTTCATTTGTCCTGTCAAAAATAACCAGAGGATTATCATGAAAGGTTTTCAGTTCAACGGTATTGCAGCAGGCATTAAAAAAAACGGGTTCAGAGATCTTGGCCTGATTTATTCCCGGGTGCCTGCTGCGGCAGCGGCTGTTTTTACTAAGAACCAGGTGGTGGCCGCACCTGTTCTTTTAGGAAAAAAGCAGATCCAATCCGGTCAATGCCAGGCAATTATTGTCAACAGCGGCAATGCAAACTGTTTCACAGGTGAACAGGGAATGGCGGATGCCAGGACCATGGCCGATTTAACCGCCCGGCACCTTGGCATTCTTTCCGATCTTGTCCAGGTATCATCTACCGGTGTTATCGGGGCACCACTTCCCATGGAAAAACTGCATGCAAAAATTCCCGATCTGGTCAAGACAATGGACCAGGGCACAATTGACAGTTTTGCCGATGCCATACTGACCACGGACACATTTGTCAAAACCGCCACCAGGGTTGTTTCGGGTCGAACCGGCCGTTACACTGTAACCGGTGTGGCAAAAGGCTCTGGCATGATCCGGCCCGACATGGCCACAATGCTTGGGTTTGTTTGTACGGATGCCCTGGTTTCGGCCCGGGATTTGAACACATGCCTGAAGACAGCCTGTAACAGATCCTTCAACCGGATCAGCGTGGATGGAGATACCAGCACCAACGACACCGTTTTCTGCCTGGCCAACGGCCTGTCAAAAGAAAGCGTCACCTCGGGTGAACAGCTTGAGCAGTTTCAAGTTGCACTGGACGAGGTTTGCACAGACCTGGCCCGCATGATTGTCCGGGACGGGGAGGGGGCTACAAAGCTTGTAAAGATCGTCGTCACGGGTGCGGCATCCCGGTCGGATGCATGGTCAGCCGCCGGGGCAGTCGCCCATTCCAATCTTGTAAAAACCGCAATTTACGGCCAGGACCCGAACTGGGGAAGGATTCTTGCCGCAGCCGGACGATCCGGCGCCCTGGTGTTCCAGGATAGAATCGATCTGCATTTTAATGATATCTGCCTTGTGTCCAACGGCCGATGGCTGGGTCCCGACATCGAAAAAAAAGCGGCGCGTGTCATGAAAAAAGAGGAGTTTACCATTACCCTTGACCTGAATTTGGGAATGGAATCTGATTTTTATTATTTTTGTGATTTTTCGGAAAAATACGTTACCATAAACGCTGATTACAGGACATGATGATAAGGCTCCAAAAATTCATGGCCCATGCCGGAATCTGTTCCAGGCGAAGGGCCGAGGTTTATATTCAGAACGGGCGGGTCCGGGTGAACGACCTGGTTGTCAAAGAACCTGGAACAAAAATCAACCCTGAGACAGACCTGGTTTCAGTTGACGGCAGTCGTGTGATTGAAAAGCCGCATCCTCCGATCTACATTGTTTTGAACAAACCCAGGGGCTATATCTCCTCTTGTTCCCGGAAACATGGAAAAATTGTGCTCGACCTGATCGAAACCGACCGCCGTATTTTTCCTGTGGGACGGCTGGACAAGGATTCCTCGGGCCTCCTGCTGCTGACTGACGATGGAGCGCTTCACCACAAGCTGTCTCACCCTTCGAACGATCATGAAAAAGAGTACATTGTCACCACGCGTGATCCAATAAGTGATCATGCACTGAAAAAAATGGCAAACGGTATTGTCATTGACGGCACAAAGACACGCAGGGCCCGTGTGAAAAAACTGAAAAAAAATTCTTTTTCAATAACCTTGAAACAGGGCAGAAACCGGCAGATCAGGAAAATGACAGCAGCCTGTTCAAATGTCGTGACAGAACTGACAAGGATCAGGCTGGCACATATCCGCCTTGGAAACCTGAAACCTGGAACCTGGCGCTATCTGACAGCAGATGAAACAGCCAGGTTACCCAAGTGACCTGATACCCACCGCACGCCGGATCTTTTCTAAAAAGGGCACTGAATAAGCCCTGGCCTTTTGTGCACCCTTTTGAAGAACGGCATCGATATCGCCGGGATTCTGTATCAGCCTGGTATATTTTTCACGCGGCTTTTCCAGAATGGCGTTGACATACTCGAACAGTTCCTGCTTCATGATTCCCCAGGCGATACCTTCCTTGTACCTTTTTCTCATGGTTTTGGTTTCTTCATTGGAAGCAAACGCTTTGTATATGGAAAACAAAGTACAGGTATCGGGATCTTTTGGTTCATCCGGGCCAAGTGAGTTGGTGGTAATCTTCATGATCAGCTTTCTGAGCTTTTTTTCCGGCTCGAACAATGGTATGGTGTTGTTGTAGCTCTTGCTCATTTTACGGCCGTCCAGGCCGGAAAGAACAGCTGTGTTGTCATCCACCACCACCTGGGGAAGAGTGAACAGGTTTTCATACAGATGATTGAATCGCGCGGCAATATCTCTTGTCATTTCAAGATGCTGGACCTGGTCCCTGCCCACAGGCACATGCCGGGCGTTGAACATCAAAATATCGGCCGCCATGAGAATCGGGTATGAAAAAAGGCCCATGCTGATACCCTTGTCCGGGTCCTTTTGTTTTTCCGTTTCATTTTCAGCAACGGCTGCCTTGTAGGCATGAGCCCTGTTCATAAGACCCTTTGCTGTTACGCTGGTCAATATCCAGGTCAATTCCAGTATTTCAGGTATATCCGACTGCCGGTAAAAAACACAGTTTTCATAATCGAGTCCAAGGGCTATCCAGGCTGCAGCAATTTCAAGGGCGGACTGCTTGAGGCGGACGGGATCATGGTTTTTGATCAATGAGTGATAGTCGGCAAGAAAATAATAGGATGAAAGATCCGCATTCCGGCTGGTCTGTACGGCCGGCCGGATGGCACCTACGAAATTGCCGAGATGTGGGGTTCCTGTCGTTGTTATTCCGGTCAAATAATCTGCACTTTTCATTTGGTCTTTTCCTTGCAAGTAAATAAAACTGCAAACAGTCAGTTAACAGAACCAATCCATTTAATCAACCAGTTTATGGGTCTTTATATAGGACTTTACAAATTCGATTTCCTGTTTCAGTGTCGTGACCCGGTTGTCAAGCCGCTCATCGAGCAGGGCATCGAGGATCCTTTTGAAAACAGGACCGGGTTTCAGCCCCATGGCAAGAAGGTCCTTTCCCTTCAATATTGTCTGCTGGTCCCTCAAATGAGTGTAGTAATAAGAAATGGCTTTTACGGTTTTTTTCTTTGTGGAAAGTGCCATCATGTAAAGTATGAATTCAGTTTTGAAATGTACCAGTTTGCGGTACAGCTGACTGTTTGAGAAAGAAGGTGTATTTTCTATTACATACAGGCATTTTTCCGCTTTGTACCTTTTTTCGAGCAGAACGGCCTTTTCTTTTTCCGGCATTTTCAGTTTCAGGCAGATATCCCTGGATACCCTGTAGGTACTGTTGTGGATAAGTGCCATGAAATACACCGACCACCTGGGATAATCGGATTCGATATGAAGAAGGTCATGCCAGGAAACCGCCTTGTTGACCGCTTCAAGCAGCTGGTACGTGGTATCGTTCAAATTCAGCTGAGGATGGATGATCTTGTCAAGGCTGTAGGACTGCATCGTCCTGATGGCCGGAATGGGATCTTCTTCCTGCAGTATCTGCTTGATCTCGGACAGGGTCCGCAGCCCTGACAGGTTTTTGAAACAGTCGATTTTAACGGCATTGCGGATCAGGTTGGAGGTGACCTTGCCGATTTTAAAACCAAACCGGTTGGCAAATTTAATTGCCCTGAATATCCGGGTCGGATCCTCGACAAAACTCAAGTTATGGATGGTACGGATGGTTTTGTCTTTCAAGTCTCTTGTGGCGCCGAAAAAATCGATCAATGTACCGAACTGGTCTGGATTCAGGTGTATGGCCAGGGTGTTGATGGTAAAATCCCTTCGTGACAGGTCCAGCTTGATGGAACTTTTTTCCACAATGGGCAATGATGCCGGCGTGGCATAATACTCAAGCCGGGCAGATGCCACGTCGATTTTCGAAAAATCGGGCAGAACTATAACCGCTGTACCGAATTTCTTGTGGGTATTGACCCTGAAACCGTTCTTTTCGGCATAATACCGGGCAAAATGGATGCCGTCTCCTTCAACCACTATATCTATGTCATCCACGTTTCGATCGAGCAGAAGATCCCTTACAAATCCACCGACGACATAGGTATTGTAATTGAGGTCTACCCCGGTTTCTCCAATGGATTTGAGTATATCAAGAGTCCTTGCATCGAGCCTTTGGGCCATGGTGTTACCCACATGTTTTTTCCTTGCCGTCTGGATTGACTGCTGCCGGTCCTCTGATTTTTTTAAAATATCATTTTGTTCAACCAGGTGATTGAAAAAATCGGTCCGTGTTATCACCCCCCTGATGATTTTATTGTCCATTACAGGAAGGATTCGTTGTTTGCCCTCGATTATTTTCTCTTCAATCTCAGCCATGCCTGCCGATGAATCTATGGTTTGAATCTCGGAATTCATATAGTCCTGGACCGGCAGCTGCCCTAAGCTGTGAAACAGTACTTTTTCAATCACCTGCCTGGTGATTATGCCCTGAAGTTCATTTTTTTCGGTATCCAGAACCAGCAGGGAGTTGATGTTGTAACGCGTCATCAGCTGCCCTGCCTTCCTGCAGTCTGCATGGGGTTCAACAGTGATTGCCGGAGAAGACATCAACTTGTCCACGATGCTGAAAGGCTTGATTTCGGTCTCGAGCAGGTTAAGCAGGATCAGTTCGACCTGTGCAAGGGTTTTTCCGTCAATGGTTGCAGATGCGGCATAGGGATGCCCCCCGCCGTCAAAATGCTGTAGCAGCCTGCCCACATCCACTTCCAGTATACGGCTTCTGGCAATGATGGTCACCTTGTGTCCCATCAGGGCAATGACAAAAAACACGCTTAAGTTTTCCATCCGGATTATTTTCTGTACAATGATGGCCAGCTCGGCAATATAGACAGGAGAGGAGATGGTGGAAACATGAATGTCAATACCATGGATGCGGTGGCACACTATTTCATTGAGCAGTTCATTGAGCCAGGTAACCTGCTCCGATTTGATTTCCTTGACAACCAGGTTTGTAATTGTGTCAAGACTGGCACCGCATGAAAGCAGGTATGCCGCCTGTTTGAGATCTTCTGCCGTGGTGGACACAAAGGTAAAAGATCCTGTGTCCTCATAAATCCCGAGTGCCATCACGGTTGCCTCATCCGCCGAAATGCTGATTTTCCTTTTGCGAAGCAGGTTTACCAAAATGGTAATGGTCGCTCCAAGGGGTTGAAACACCGATATGATACCGGTCAAATCACCTTCAAGAGGGGGGTGGTGGTCATAAATATGGATGGTGATATCCGGTTTGTCGAGCAGTTTTGAAACACCTGAAAGGCGGTCCGGCTGCCGGGTATCAACAAGCACCAGGCGTGATACAGAATCAAAGTCCACATCTTCGGGGTCCGCCATGTTAAACAGGTATCCCATGGAATTGATGAAAAAATTTCTCAAGGTTTTTTCCTGTGATCCCGGAAAAATAATAACTGCATCACAATATAGTTTCTGTGCGGCCAGCATGGATGCGATGGCATCGAAATCAGCATTTATATGGCTGGTTATAATTGTTTTTGCTTTAATTTTATACTTTTTTTCGCCCAATTAAGAACTCCTGTTGTATTCTTTGAATAATCTTTATATAGTATATCAGGTCAAAATACAATGAACTGCCCCGGAGCCTGGAAATACGGGGTAAAAAAGGCACGGAAATATCAAACAATTTGTGAGGAAGTGATATGCCGCAGATATTTCAATGGAAAGGAACCAATCCCAAAGGCCGAAAAATCAAGGGGGAGATGGAAGCTGAAACCAAGGACCAGGTTCGCTCATCACTTTTGAGACGTAAGATCAACCCCACCAAAATCAAGCCTAAACCAAAAGACCTGTTTGAAAATGTTACTTTTCTGCAGCCCGGAGTCAAAGAAAAAGATGTCATTGTATTTTCCAGGCAGTTTTCAACCATGATAGACGCTGGTCTGCCATTGCTTCAATGTCTTGACATCCTTCAGGCCCAGCAGGAAAATCCCACGTTCAAAAAACACTTGAAATCAATCAAGGAATCTGTCGAAACCGGTGAAACATTTGCCGATTCGCTGAAAAAATTTCCCAAAGTGTTCAACGAGCTGTATGTCAACATGGTAGCGGCCGGTGAGGCCGGCGGTATACTGGATGTCATACTGAGCCGGCTGTCCAATTACATGGAAAAAATGTTCAAGCTCAAAAAACAGGTAAAGGGCGCAATGACCTATCCAGCCATTACACTGGCGGTTGCCTTCATTGTTGTCGGAATCCTTTTGGTATTTGTTATCCCGGTTTTTGAACAGATGTTTTCTGATTTTGGCGGTGCACTGCCCACACCAACCCTGATTATCGTTGCACTCAGTGATTTTGCCATAAATTATATATGGTTTATCCTTGCCGGCATTGTTATCATAGGGGTCGCCTTCAACAGGATTTACAAAACCAAAAAAGGAAGGCTGTTTTTTGATGATCTTTTTTTAAGGCTTCCGGTTGTCGGGATTCTGATCCGTAAGGTTGCAGTGGCCAAATTTACCAGGACCGCCTCCACCATGCTTTCAAGCGGAGTTGCCATACTTGATACGCTGGACATCGTGGCCAAGACTTCGGGAAACAAAATCGTGGAAAATGCCATCTATGATGTCAAAACCGGTATTTCAGAAGGACGGTCCATGGCCGATCCTCTGACGGAAAGCGGAGTGTTCCCGGCCATGGTCTGCTCGATGATTGCCGTGGGAGAATCCACCGGCGCCCTGGACACCATGCTGAGTAAAATCGCTGATTTTTATGACGACGAGGTGGACCAGGCGGTGAAAAACCTGACCGACATGATAGAACCCTTTATGCTCGTGTTCCTGGGAACCATTGTCGGCGGCATGGTTGTCGCTATGTACCTGCCCATTTTCGAAATGGCAGGCGCCATCAGCTAAGAGGTTGAATGCATTTTCATACTGTTCCGGTTTCCATAGAGAAAAAGAGTGTAAAAGATCTTATTCTCGCCCGGGCGCTGTTTGCCATTTTTCTTTGCATGGGCTGTTTTATATACAGTGCCAGCGAGAACCTCTCATTTTACAGCCAGCCCTTTGTTTCACTGTACAATCTGTCGGCTGTCATCCTGTTTGCATCCATTGGATATATCATCCTGCATTACAATCTGACCAGTTTTACCTGGTTTGTATACTTTCAATTGATACTGGATACATTTTTCATTTCCGCAGTGGTTTTTATTACCGGCAGTTCTGAAAGTATTTTTACATTTTTGTACCTGCTGGTCATCATTTATTCCAGCATGCTGGTGCTGCTCAAGGGCAGCCTGATCATAGCGACACTTGTTGCAGCAGAGTATACAGCATTGCTGCTGCTTGAACATTACGGCATACTGGTGCCCTTTGGCCAGTCACAGGGATTGTCCGGCACGGTTGAGGTCAGCCAGGTGATCTACAAGGGCATTGTCGTTGCCGGTGCAGGCTATGCCATCGCCGGGCTCAGCGGTCTTCTGGCCCTGCAGACACGGCGTGCCAGGCAGGAGCTGAAAATCACCCGCCAGCACCTTACCCGGGTTGAAAAAATGACTGCAATGGATGAAATGCTGTCAGGGGTGGCTCATGAGATAAAAAATCCGCTTGCATCGTTGTCCGGGTCCATTCAACTGCTCAAGGATGAATGCGATCCAGGTTCTTCAGAAGAAAAACTGATGCAGATTATATTGCGGGAGACAGACCGGCTCACCCAGATAGCCAATGACATCCGGCTGTTTTCAAAACCCGGTAAATCCGGTGCCGTGGTTTTGCGCATGGAAAAAGTCCTCAGGGAAACTATTGAATTGTTTGCCAATGACCCTAAATGGCAGGACAGGATCGAAATATTTGTCAAGTTTGAAAAAAATATTTTCGTGTTCATGGATCCTGTGCACTGCAAGCAGATTCTCTGGAATTTATTGACCAATGCCGCCCAGGCAATTACAGGTACCGGAAAAATTTATATCCATCTTTATTCCCCCAAACAAAACCGGGTCTACCTTGTTATCAAGGATACCGGGAAGGGCATTTCCAAAAAAGAGGCATTGTCTGTTTTTGATCCTTTCTACACCACCAAGCAGGAGGGATCTGGCCTTGGTCTTTCAATTGTCCACAAAATAGTTGATACTTATGACGGCATGATTGATTTTGAGTCCGAGCCTGGAAAAGGTACTGTTTTTACACTGATTTTCAATTATGCACCCCCACCTGTCCAATAACAAAATCTTGACAAACAACCTGCAATTGCGATATCAATGAGCGTTTTGCATTTATAAACCATAACCATCACCAATATTTATACAAAAGAAACCAATACAATGACAGATCAAAATGACAAACTCAAAGCACTGCGAAAAGACAAAATCGATGAAATAAAGAACATGGGGATTCCCCTGTATCCCAATGATTTCAAGACTACTCATTCCATTGCACAGATCAAATCCATCATAGATGAGCATCCTGAACAACTCGGTGAAAACGGGATTGTATGTTCTGTCGCCGGCCGCATGATGGCAGTGAACAATATGGGAAAATCCTCCTTTATACGGTTCAAGGACAGTACCGGCATCATCCAGGCCTATCTTAAAAAAAACCTGCTGGCCGACTCATCATATGATCTTTTCAAAAAACTGGACATTGGTGATTTCATCGGCATCACGGGACCTTTGTTTCAAACCAGGACCGGTGAATGGACCATTCTTGCGCAGGAATTCAGGCTGCTTTCCAAGGCGCTGCGCCCGCTTCCGGAAAAGTTTCATGGAATCAAGGATCCTGAAAAACGCTATCGCCAGCGCTATCTGGATCTTATAATGAATGACGGAGCCCGGGCCATTTTTGAAAAAAGAAGCAGTATCATCTCCTGCATGCGCGCATTTTTCCAGTCAAACGGCTTCATGGAAGTTGAGACTCCAATGATGCAGCCCCTTGCCGGCGGGGCAGAAGCAACTCCGTTCAAGACCTGGCACAACGCACTGGGCATGGATCTTTTTCTCCGTATTGCCCCTGAACTCTATTTGAAAAGACTGGTAGTCGGCGGGTTTGAAAAAATTTTCGAAATCAATAGAAATTTCCGCAACGAAGGCGTTTCGACCCGGCACAACCCGGAATTCACAATGGTCGAATTTTATCAGGCTTACGCTGATTACGAGCAATTGATGAACTTTACCGAAATAATGTTTCAGCATATTGTAAAAAATGTCTGCGGATCCGATTCAATTACCTACCAGGGCCATGAAATTGATTTCAGCGGCAGATGGCGCCGCATCCCCATGCTGGACTCCCTGACCGATATCGGCGGGATAGATCCTGTTATTATCGATGACCCTCAGGCCCTGCTTTTATTTGCTCAGGAGCGCGGGATTCACATAGCCAAAAAAGACCGGCATGGCAAGATTTTGACCAAACTGTTCGATGTCCTTGTGGAACCGATGCTGATCCAGCCCACATTCATTACCGGATACCCGGTCGAAGTATCGCCGTTATCCCGGAAAAATGATAAGGACCCTGAAATCACTGACCGTTTCGAATTGTTCATTGCCGGCAGGGAGATTGCCAACGGATTTTCGGAAATCAACGATCCCATGGATCAATATGACCGGTTTCTTCAGCAGGTCAGGCAGAGAGATGAAGGAAACCCGGAAGCTCATATCATGGACAATGATTATGTGAAAGCCCTGGAATACGGCATGCCTCCAACTGCCGGAGAGGGTATAGGCATTGACCGGCTTGTCATGCTGTTGACCGATGCCGCCTCAATAAGGGAAGTGATTCTTTTTCCCCACATGAAAAATCTGTCTGACAATTGATGAAGTTTGAATTTTTCATAGCGGCCCGTTACCTGAAGGCAAAACGAAAAGAACGTTTTATCTCCCTTATCACTTTACTGTCAATTCTTGGCGTGGCTCTCGGGGTGATGGCCCTGGTAATTGTGATCGCTGTCATGAGCGGGGCGGAAACTGATTTTAGAAAACGGATCCTGGGTCTTGAGCCCCACATACTGGTCATGAACTACCAGGGAAAATTTTTGTATGATGACACGCTTTTGAACGAACTTCAGTCAATTTCAAAAGTTTTGTCCGTGTCTCCGATTTTGTATGAACAGGCAATGGTCAGGACAGGCAGCGGATTTGCCGGTGCCATGATAAGGGGTGTGGATCCGGAAAACAGCTTTTCACTGATCAAGGGTTTTTCCATAGAGGAACTTCAAAAGGCCCTTGTACCTGCTACCGAGTCCAATGCAATTGCCGGTATCATTCTCGGAAAGGAGCTCGCAAAAAGCACAGGTGCTGCAGTTGGAGAAAAAATCGTGATTGTCTCCCCAAAGGGCATTGCTTCGCCTTTAGGGCCCATTCCCTCCATGAAACGTTTCCGGGTTACGGGAATATTTGATTCCGGGATGTTTGAGTATGACAATGTCCTGGCATATGTCCATCTTTCGGAAGCCCAGAAACTGTCCGGTGCAAAAGACAGGATATCAGCCTATGGTATCTGGATAGAAAATGTTTTTGATGTCAAGAAAACCAGCGCCGACATTTCGTCAAACCTTGGCTACCCTTTTTATATAAGGGACTGGATGGATATAAATCAGAGCCTTTTTTCCGCTCTCAAGCTTGAAAAAACTGCAATGTTCATCATACTGACATTGATAATTCTCGTGGCGGCATTCAATATTGCCAGTGCCCTTATCATGATGGTCATGGAAAAAACCAGGGATATCGCCGTGCTCAAAACCATGGGGGCCACGCAAAAGCAGGTTCGCAGGATCTTCATGATCCAGGGGATGATTGTTGGAATGATCGGAACACTGACCGGCACTGTTCTGGGTATTGTTTCATGTATTCTGCTGAAAAAATACAAATTCATCGAACTTCCGGAAGCATATCCTTTTTCCACGCTTCCTGTGCAGCTTGAAACAGCTGATGTACTGGTCATTTCAATTTCAGCGCTTGTCATCTGTTTTGCATCAACCCTGTACCCGTCTTACAAGGCATCAGGAATGAACACCGTGGAGGCGCTGCGTTATGGTTGAATCCTCAAGGGATCCTTTTATCGAACTTGTATCTGTTTCCAAAGGTTTTAAAACAGCCAGCGGCAAGATCGACATATTGAAAAAAGCCGGCCTGGCAGTCGAAAAAAAAGATACCATGGCCGTAGTTGGGGCATCAGGCATAGGCAAATCCACCCTTTTGCACATACTTGGAACACTGGACCCCCCGGATTCAGGAAAACTTATGTTCAAGGGAGAAGATCTGTTTTCTTATGACAGGGAAACGCTTGCCCGGTTCAGGAGTCTGAAAATCGGTTTTGTCTTTCAATTCCACTACCTGCTCCAGGGATTTTCAACTGTTGAAAACGTAATGATGCCCGGCTTGATAAATGGTAATAAAAAAAGTATTGAAAAACAGGCTGTAAATATGCTTGATAGGGTAGGGCTTTCGTCCAAGGTACATGAACGGGTGGAAGATCTTTCCGGAGGGGAACAGCAGAGGGTGGCCCTGGCAAGGGCCCTAGTGATGGGCCCGGAGCTTCTGCTGGCTGACGAGCCGACCGGAAACCTTGACAGGAAAAACAGTCAGGCGGTTCATGAACTGATAAGTGAATTGAATAAAGAGCTTGGTATGACAGTTGTCGTGGTTACCCATAACACTGAACTTGCAAAAATGATGGACAAGGCCGTTACCATACAAGATGGCAGGATTGTCCAGTCCGATTTAATTTAAGAATGAGTCTGGAAAACAATTATGATTAAACATGCTTTGATTTGTATCCTTGCAGCAGCTCTTTTGTTGTTGGCCGGTACCGGACCCGCTTTTGCCAAAGCCGACCAGTCAGTGGGAATCCTCCCGTTTACACTTTATGCCGATCAACCGGATTCTCTTTTAGGAAAAAAAATTCCCCTGATGATTGCCCAGAAGCTTGAAGACGAAGGGGCCAAAACTGTTTTTTTCAAAGAAGAAACAGATACCGGCCTTTTGACCGACGATGCGATTCTGGCATTGGGAAAAAAGGCCGGTACAGATTACATGCTGTCAGGAAGTGTCTTTGTTTCAGGAACCAGTTTCAGTATCGATACCACTTTGCTCACCACTGAAAAGCCCCATGCACCCGCTGCCTTTTCTGCCGAAGCCCCTGACTTTGACAACCTGCTTTCCGCAGTGAACCGCATCACCCGGGAAATAATCAGCAAGATATTCAAAAAACAGATTATCACGACCATAAGCGTCACCGGAAACAAGAGAGTCGAAACCGATGCCATCCTCAATATTATCGACAGTAAAACAGGTGATATTTTCAAGGAGGAAAAACTGAGTGAAGATCTCGGAAAAATCCATAAAATGGGATATTTTGAAGCGGTAACGGTTAAAAAGGAAGAACTTGATACCGGTATCAACATTGTATTTGATGTTACGGAAAAACCAAGTGTCAGACGTATCAGTTACACAAACAACCATGTTTTCAAAGACGATGAACTTTCAGAGGCAGTTCACACCAGGACTGGTTCCATCTTGAACCTTGTCAAGCTCAAGGAGGATATTTCACGCCTCAAAAGGATGTATACGGACAAAAATTACCATAACTGCGAAATATCCTATGAGATCATTTCCCTTGATAACAACCAGGCTGATATCAAGTTTATTGTTGATGAAGGAAGCAAGCTCAGAATTCAAAATATAACATTCGAGGGCAATCAGCATTTTTCTGACAAAAAATTAAAAAAAGAAATGGAAACTTCAGAAAAAGGGTTTTTCTCCTTTTTTACATCATCGGGAGATCTTGATGAAATTGAGCTTAACAATGATGTTATAAGACTTGAATCCTTTTATAAAAACAACGGGTATGCCGATGCCAAAGTTTCGGATCCCGATATTGTTTTCAATGAAGACGGTATCGATGTCAGCTTCAAGATTGAAGAAGGGACTCAATACAGGATCGGGACCATCGATGTAAAAGGAGACCTGATCATCCCTGAAGAAGAGATTTACCGGAAACTGACCATCGAGGAAAACGAGGTTTACAACAGGGAAACTATCCGCAAAGATGTTATCACGCTCACGGATATATATGCGGACCAGGGGTTTGCCAATGCAGATATCAAGCCGGCTACCCGCAAAAGTGACGACAACAGAATTGACATCTCATTTGAAATAAGTAAAGGATCCCCTGTCTATTTCGAGCGGGTGATTATTTCAGGAAACCTGAAAACAAGAGACAAGGTGATAAGAAGGGAAATAAAAGCAAGGGAACAGTCTTTGTTCAGCAAATCCAGTATCCAGCAGAGCTTTAAAAATCTTACCCGCCTTGATTATTTCCAGGAAATTGATATCAAGCCAACCCGGGCATCAGCACCTGACCGCGTGAATCTGAACGTCGATATTGTCGAAAAAAATACCGGAAGCTTCAGCTTCGGTGGCGGTTATTCAGACCAGGACGGAGCTTTTCTGCTGGGCACCGTGGTTGAAAAAAATCTTTTCGGCAAAGGGCAGCTGGCCAAGGCAAAGGTTGAAATTTCAAAAGATTCCAACCGTATAAGTCTTGGATTTACCGAGCCCTGGCTGTTTGACATTCCTTTGTCAGCCGGATTTGAGATCTACAAATGGGATTATGAATTTAGGTATTATGACAAAAACGCTTTGGGTATCATTTTGAAATCAGGTTACAAGCTGTCTGACAATACCAGCGTCGGGCTTTCTGTAAACTGGGAAGAATTTGATATTGAAAACAACCAGACCCGGTATACCAGTGTGACTCCCGGAAACTTTTTCCACGGCAGTATCACTCCATCGATAAAATATGATTCAAGAGATCGTCTTTTTCTTCCTACGGAAGGTTCCGTGCACATGCTGTCTGTTGAATATGCCGGAGAGTATCTTGGAGGTGATATTGACTACATAAAGTACGTTGGGGAAACAGGGTGGTATTTTCCTTTGTTCTGGAAGTTTACCGGGTTTGTTCACGGAGAGATCGGCTTACTGGACGACCGGACAAAAGGAGACATCGATATAGATTATCAGCGTTTTTACCTTGGCGGAATGAATTCAATCCGTGGATTTGATTACAGGGACATCAATACCACCGAACCCGGTGATGACATTCACCGCGGCGGTGAAAAATACCTTCAGTTTAACGTGGAGGTCACTTTTCCACTGTATGAAGAACAGGCTATAGCCGGTGTTGTCTTTTATGACCGGGGCGATGTCTATACAGACAGTGACAGTTTCAGTTTTGACGATCAGTTTTCAAGCTATGGGGCTGGGGTGAGATGGAATTCGCCTTTGGGTCCCTTGCGGATTGAATACGGGATTGTCATTGATGGAAAAGATAAAAGAGAAAGCGGCAAGGGTAAATGGGAATTTTCCTTTGGTGCTTATTTCTAAATAATTACGAGACAAAATTGCGGAGGTAGTAAAATGAATAAAGTTAAAATTTGTACGCTTATCTTTTTGTTTTTATTAGTTACCTGCGGCACAGCGTTTTGTGCCGATGAGGTAAAAATCGGTATTATCGATTTTCAACGGGTGCTCACGGAATCCAATGCCGGAAAAAAAGCCCAGGAAGAAATCAGTAACGTGGGCACAGAACTTAAAAACCGCCTTGAAGAAATGAAAAAAGAAATCGATGAACTGAACAGCGATTTTGAACGCCAGGCGCTTGTGATGAGCAAGGAAAAACGGGATGAAAAACAGCGGGATCTGCGGATCAAGGTCATGGACTTCAAAGATCAGCAGAAACAGTATGAGAGCCAGTTCAAGGAAAAAGAGGCAGAGCTTGTCAGAAACATACAAAAAGAGGTGTTTGACATGGCAAAGACAATCGGTGAAAAAGAGGGATTTTTGCTTATAATGGCAAGGCAGGCCGCCGGTGTCATATATGCTGCGGATCATGTCGATATCACGGATAAAATAATAGTAGAATATGACAAGCTGGTAAAATAAAATCCAGTAATTCAACCGGTCCATGGAAATTACAGTCAAAGAAATAGCCGCCATGATAGATGCGGACATTGTCGGATCTCAAACCAGGGTTATCAGGAATGTCTCGTCTTTTGACGATGCCGGTGCCCATGATCTTACCTTTGCGTCAGAGCCCGGGTTTTTAAAGCAGGTTGAACAAAATACCGCCGGGGCCGTCATTGTGCCAAAGGATTTTGACGTCACAGGCGCCACGGGTCCCGTGATTCTCAAATGCGACAATCCAAAATTGAGCTTTTTTGAAATTTTATCCGTTTTTCATCCCAAAAAGAAAGAAACTCCCTTTATTTCAACATCTGCTGTCATGGGAATAAATGTATCTCTTGGAAAGGACATCTGTATCCATCCCCATGTATTTATCGGGGAGGGCGCGACTATAGGAGACCGGGTAAGGCTCCACCCCAATGTGTATATCGGGGATTTTGTCCGGATAGACTGTGATACCACGATCATGCCCAATGTCACCATCCTGGAAAAGACCTGTATTGGAAAAAACGTTCTGATTCATTCAGGATCGGTCATCGGATCGGACGGATTCGGGTTTGCCCCCAGGGATAACCAGCATGAAAAACTGGTACATACCGGTTTTGTCCAGATCGGAAACCGGGTCGAAATCGGTGCCTGCAATACCATTGACAGAGGAACCCTGGGCCGGACCCTGATCGAAGACGGGGTCAAGACAGACAACCTGATACACATTGCCCACAATGTAAAGATCGGAAAAAATACCCTGATTGTGGCCCAGGCAGGTATTGCAGGAAGCACCACCATAGGCGACAATGTCATAATCGCCGGAAAAGCCGGTATTTCAGGCCATCTTACCATCGGCAACCAGGTCATAGTAGGTCCGAATGCCGGGGTTGTAAGTGATGTCGATGACAACCAGGTGGTTTCCGGCTACCCGCATATGCCGCATCGAAAATGGCTGAAAATATCAGCCTTGATTCCGCGGCTTCTCGATTTCAGGAAAAAACTTGGAACACTTGAAAAACGGATCTCTTTTCTTGAAAAAGATGGTCACCGTTTGGAGAAAAAATGATACACCCTACAGCATTAGTTGATCCTGGCGCACAGATCGATGAAAATGTCACCATCGGCCCGTTCGCCATTATAAAACCGGATGTCTGCATCAAGTCAGGAACGGTTGTCGGTCCATATTCCATTGTGGAACAATACACCACCATTGATAAAAACTGCCAGATATTTCAGAATGCAGCCATTGGCGGGGCACCCCAGGACCTCAAGTTTCATGGAGAAAAAAGCTATTTGAAAATCGGCCAGGGCACGGTGATCCGCGAATTTGTCACCATCAACCGCGGGACAGAGGCAGGGGGAGGATATACAGAGGTCGGCGAGGAAAATTACCTGATGGCCTATACCCATATTGCACATGACTGCAAAACCGGAAAAAAAGTCATCCTTGCCAACAATTCCACACTGGCAGGTCATATTGAAATCGGTGATCACGTAACCATCGGCGGGCTCGTGGCGATCCACCAGTTTGTCAAAATCGGAGAATATGCTTATATAGGCGGCAAATCAGGAGTGGTCAAGGATATTCCTCCATATGTCATAGCTTCAGGTGACCGTGCCGCACTCCATGGCTTGAACAACGTGGGATTGAAGCGGCACAGGTTTTCCAGGGCAACATTGAGTGAACTGAAAAAAGCCTACCGGATCATGTTCAGGATCGGGTTAACCGTTAAACAGGCCACTGAAAGGGTTCGCGCTGAAGTCGAACAGATCCCGGAAGTTAAAAAATTCATTGCCTTTATACAGGAATCCAACAGGGGAATAACCAGGTAGTTCATGAATATTGGTATCATTGCCGGTGGCGGGCAATTCCCGGTTCTCTTTGCAAAATCAGCCAGAAAGAAGGGATACAACCCGGTTGCCGCCGCCTATATCAACGAAGCTGACAGTGAACTGGCCCTTCATGTCCATGATATTGTCTGGCTTCATATAGGCCAGCTTTCCAGGCTGCTCAAGTTCTTTAAAACACATGAAGTAACGGAAGCGGTCATGCTGGGGAGTATTAAAAAAACCAATATTTTCAAGGATGTAAAACCTGACCTGACAGCCTTGAAATTCATCGCCCTGCAAAAAAAAAACCATGATGACCATATTCTCTCCTCTTTTGCAAAATTTCTTGAAACCCATGGAATCATTATTCGGCCATCCACTTTTTTATTGCCTGATATTGTCTGTCAAAAAGGAACCTGGACCCGCAGCCGGCCTGATAAATCCGTAATGAATGATATTGCCGACGGCTGGCATATCACCAAGACCAACGGCAAACTGGATATCGGCCAGTCCATTGTCATGGGAAACGGTGCGGTACTGGCTGTAGAAGGAGCTGACGGTACCGATGAGACCATCAGGCGGGGGGGGCGGCTTGCAAAAGGAAACGGCGCCCTGTTGATAAAACTGGCAAAACCCGGCCAGGATTTAAGATTCGACCTGCCATCAGTCGGCCTTCAAACTGTTAAAACAATGCATGACAGCAACGTCAACTGCCTGGTCGTTGAAGCGGGCAAAACAATCTGCTTTGACCGGCAGGAGATGATCGAATTTGCAGACAGGCACCGCATATCCATTTTGGCCATGGATCAGGACGATTTCATGCCATGACAAAGCCTTGTGGAGAATCAAAACATGTCATGATACTGACAGGAGAGCCTTCCGGAGATATTCACGGTGCAGCGTTGATTGCAGAATTGACCGGGAAGCTTCCTGGAATCACTGTTTCAGGTATCGGCGGACCTGCCCTTGAAAAAGAAGGGGCCCGCCTGTTCTTTGACATCAGAGACCTGACTGTCATGGGACTGACCGAAGTGATCTGCCGGTTGAATCATATCAAAACCGCCTACGACAGATTCAGACAACAACTATATAAACATCCCCCGGATCTCCTGGTACTTGTGGATTTTCCCGGTTTCAATCTCAAGGCTGCAGCCCTTGCAAAAAAACATGGCATTCCCGTTCTTTACTATATTGCACCAAAGGTATGGGCATGGAAAAAATCAAGGCTTAAAACCATAAAAAAGGTTACGGATCATGTCGCCCTGATATTCCCTTTTGAACCAAAAATCTACCAGAAGGCCGGCATTCCTGCCACTTTTGTCGGCAACCCCCTGCTGGGCAAAGATCACCGATTTATTGCTCATATGACCCCTGAATCAAGTAAGCCAAAGGTTATCGGACTTTTGCCCGGTTCACGCAAAAATGAAATCCGTTCACTTCTACCTGTCATGATCATGGCTGCAGACATGATTGCAGGATTAAATGAAGACATCAGATTTATTGTATCGGCAGCCAGCCATGCCGACCTGCCGTATATAAAGCAGCAGGTCTCATTGAGCCGCAACAGCAGAAATTTCACTGTCACGACCGATCCTGTGGCAACGATTTTCAAATCGACCGACCTTCTTGTCGCTGCATCGGGTACGGTGACACTCGAGGCAGCTGTTCACCAGGTGCCCACGGTTATTGTCTACAAGGTGTCACCTGTCACCTTTTTTTTCGGCAAAAGACTTGTACAGCTGGACTATATCGGTCTTCCCAATATCATTGCCGGCAGACAGGTCATGCCGGAACTGCTTCAGGAGGACGTAAGTCCGGAAAAAATATTTACTACGGTGTCTGCCATGCTCGAACAACAGACTCTGGACAGGATTCGTAAAGAGCTTGGAAAAATAAGACATCTTCTTGGGTCCCCCGGAGCAGCCGGGCGCACTGCCGGGATCGCCGTCAGGATGATGAAATGAACCATAAAAGTTTTCTTGATTTGACAAATCCGGCAAAATACGATTAAACTCAATGATAACAACTATAATAAAAAGGAAAAAAAACAGTTTTAATGTCATCTGATATTATTATATTGTTTATATGTCTTGTTTTATCCGCTTTTTTCTCGTCAGCAGAAACCGCTTTGTTTTCAATCAGCAAGATCCGGGCGTTATACCTTGCAAAAAACGGGAAAAAAACCGATCAACTGATCAAACAGATGAAATATGATTCACATACCCTGCTGACAACCGTTCTGATAGGTAACAACCTGGTGAATATAGGGTCATCCGCAATAGCCACATCACTTGCCATTGATTTTTTCCAATCCAACGCTGTAGGAATTGCCACCGGTATAATGACAATGCTGATATTGATATTTGGTGAAATTTTTCCAAAATCCATTGCCTTCAACAACAATATCCTGGTGGCAAGAATTGTGATATACCCGTTGTTCTGGTTGTCAAAGCTTTTTTTCCCACTTATTTTCATACTGAACTTGATTCCAAAGGTTCTGGGCAATTTTGAAAAGTCCCAGGAACTGACCGAAGACGAACTGATGACAATGGTCGAGGTGGTCGAAAAAGGCGGGGAAATCAAGAAAGAGGAAAAACAGTTCATCAGCAACATTTTTGAGTTTGATGATACAAAATGCTCTGAAATCATGACACCAAGGGCAGATATGTTCGTCTATGATATTTCAGAACCCCTTGAAATTGAAACCATCCTGAAAACCGGATTTTCACGGATTCCTGTTATTGAGGACAGCATTGACAATGTCATTGGTGTTTTGCATGTAAAAAATCTGTTTGATACATTTCACAAGCTTTGCACGAGCAATGTCAAAGACCCGCTGGATGTGCGCAACATCATGAAAAAGCCTTATTTCATTCCGGAATCCAAAAAACTGGATTCACTGCTTCACGAGTTCAAGAAAATGAAAAATCATATCGGCATTGTGGTTGACGAGCATGGAGGTGTCAGCGGCCTGGTCACCCTTGAAGACGTTATCGAAGAAATCGTAGGGGACATAAGTGATGAAACCGACAGGTCAACTCCGTATATAGTTAAACTCAAAGGCGACAAGTGGCTGGTTGCAGGAAAAATAGACATCGATGACTTTAATCAGGAATTGCCGGTCAGGATCCCGGAATCCGAATCCTATGACACTTTTTCCGGGTATGTGCTTGAAAAACTTGGACGTATTCCCAAAGTAGGGGAGAGTATCGAAATTGGATCTTACCTTGCAACGGTCAAGGAAAAGGACGGAAACCGGATCAAAACCTTTATTCTGGAAAAAATCAATTTATCCCCGGAAATAAAATGACACGCAGTAAAAATACCTTGGATGCCCTCAGGGCACAGATAGACCAGATCGATAAAAAGATCCTCGACCTTATCAACGAGCGGCTGGAAATCGGCATGAAAATCGGGACCATAAAAAAGGAGCAGGGCGGCCCCATACATGACCGGTCCAGGGAAAAATCCGTGCTTGAAAAATTGTCTAAAATCAATAGAGGTCCTGCACAAAAAGACATGCTGCGGTACCTTTTCAATGTCATTATCACGGCCACCCGCCAGATTCAAAAACCCAACACCATATCGTTTTTAGGACCGGATGCAAGTTTTACCCACATAGCCGCCTTGAATCATTTCAATCACTGCGGCAGCTTTGTAAAACAACAGCATCTTTTTGACATTTTCCAGGATGTCGAAAAACAATTGAGCCATTACGGCGTTGTTCCGGTTGAAAACAGCATCGAGGGAATCGTCAACCATACTCTTGACCTGTTTCTCGATTTCAGGGTTCATATCTGCGGAGAACATTATGAACCCATATCCCATGACCTGCTTTCCATGACCGGGGAATTTGAGGACATAGTACAGATCCATTCCCACCCCCAGGCCCTTGCACAATGCAGGGGATGGATCAAGAAAAAGCTTCCCGGTGTCAAAATAGTTGAAACGACATCCACCTCGACAGCTGCCCAGCTTGCAGCCCTGGATCCTGCCATTGCTGCAATTGCTTCGTCACAGGCCGGCCAGATTTATGGGCTCCAGGTGGTTGAATCGGCAATTGAAGATTATTCGGGCAATGTGACACGATTTTTGATACTTGGCAAAGAAAAGGTAGAAAAAACAGGGAATGACAAAACATCCATAATGTTCGCTACCCCGCATGTTGCAGGCGCATTGTTCAAGGCCCTGGAACCTGTCAACCGGTCAGGGCTGAACATGCTCAAGCTCGAGTCCAGGCCCAGCAGGCGGCAGAACTGGACCTACTATTTTTTCATGGATATCCAGGGCCATGTTCAAGATGAACTGGTCCATTCGACCATCGAGGCCATAAGGGCCAACACACTTGAATTGAACATTTTAGGATCTTATCCCGAGCACCGGACCCGGAGGAATCATCTGTATGATTGATGCCGAAACCCGGCTGTATGCAGTGTTTGGCAATCCTGTCCGGCACTCCAGAGGTCCTTTTATGCATAATATGCTCATGGAAGCCTTCAAACAGAATGCTGTATATCTTGCCTTTGAAATCCAGGATATTGATGCAGCGGTCCAGTCCATCAGGACCCTTTCCATAAAAGGGATATCTGTCACCATTCCGTTCAAGGAAAGCATCCTTGGACACCTTGACTGGATCGACCCCGGGGCATTGTCGATAGGGGCTGTCAATACCGTTGTCAATGAAGATAACACATTGAAAGGATACAATACCGACTGGCTGGCCGCAGTCCACCCGCTGAAACCATACGGGCTTTCAGGAAAAACCGTCTGCATCCTGGGGGCAGGGGGTGCGGCAAAGGCTGTCGCCTATGGTGCAGCGGCAGAAAAATGCCGCCTTTTTATCGCGGCAAGAAATCCTTCAAAGGGAAGTTCGCTGGCAGAAAAATACCAGGGCGAATATGTTCCCATGGACTGTGTGGACCAGGTTGCACCTGATATTATTGTAAATACAACTCCGGTGGGAATGCACCCAGACACTGGCATTTCACCAGTCCCTGCACATGTATTGAAACCCGGCATGGTGGTTATGGATATCGTTTACACGCCATTGAAGACCAGATTTCTTGAGCATGCCCGCCAAAACGGGTGCCATGTAATTGACGGGCTCGATATGTTCATTGCCCAGGGAGCGGCCCAGTTCAAACTCTGGACAGGTATCCTGCCGGATATCAATCTTGTAAGACAGCACTTTCTTGAAAAGGGATTCTGATATGAAAGATATTGTGCCAAGGCAGATCACCACATCCTGTGTAACCATACCGGGCTCCAAGAGTATTTCTCACCGGATGGTCATCTGCGCGGCCCTTTCGTCCGGTACCTGTCTTGTTTCTAATGTACTCGAAAGCCAGGATGTCATGCTTACCATCAATGCATTACGGCAGATGGGGGCTGGGATTGAAAAGAAAAACGAGAATACATATGAAATCCAGGGCTTCAACGGTTTTCCCCAAAAAAGCCTCGATCCTGTTTATCTTGGAAATTCAGGTACATCCATGAGACTTTTAGCAGGAATCGCAGCCCTTGGAAACACTGAATTTGTCCTGACAGGTGATGAGCGAATGTGTCAGCGTCCCATGGATGAATTACTCGCTGCATTAAAAAAAATCGGTATCATTGCATTCTCCCGCAATGCAGCCGGCACACCGCCCATTATCATTCAGGGAAAAAGCCGGTTAGGGGGGCAGACCTTCCTGGACTGCTCAAAAAGCAGCCAGTATTTATCCGCACTTCTGTTAATGGGTGGTTTGCTGGACAACGGCCTTGAAATCACCCTGGCATCCAGGCCCGTTTCCATGCCATATATAGGGCTTACTTGTGATATCATGGCGCAGTTCGGGGTCACAACCCGTAAAAAAAGCGATACTCTCTACCATGTTCCAGGCAGGCAGACCTTTGAACCGGGTCACTACCACGTTGAACCCGACCTGTCCAATGCCGGCTATTTCTGGGCTGCCGGTGCCATATGCAGGCAGCCGGTATATGTGAAGCATATTTCCAAAAAATCTCTGCAGGGTGACCTTGCGCTGATCGATCATTTTGAAAAAATGGGGTGCGTTCTCTATCATTCAAGTGACGGAATCGGGGTAAAAGGCGGTGATCTCGAAGGCATCGAAGTGGATATGTCAGATACACCTGATGCCGTGCCAGCCCTTGCAGTGGTGGCTGCATTTGCAAAAGGCCGGACCTGTATTTATAACATAGCTCACCTCAGGGAAAAGGAATGTGACCGGATCGATGCCATTGTCACCGAGCTCAACAAAACAGGGATAAAGGCCACACAGGGAGATGATTACATGATCATTCACGGCGGCAGGCCAAAAGGCGCCCGTATTGAAACCTACAATGACCACAGGATCGCCATGGCATTTTCCATCATGGGCCTTGTGATCCCCGGCATTGAAATCGAAAATCCGGGATGTGTCGCCAAATCATTTCCCAATTTCTGGGATGTTCTTAACACTTTGAATGACAGGGCTGCATGATACCATGACCCTCAAGCCCAATGTCTACCTGGTAGGTTACCGTTGTACCGGGAAAACCACGATCGGCAGGCAACTGTCCGAAAAAACCGGCCGGCCGTTTCATGATACCGATAAAATTATTATGTCCCGGATCGATGATACTATAGAACATTTTGTGAACAAGAAGGGGTGGAGCGAGTTCAGGCGTATGGAAAAAAAGGTGCTGATGGATCTTGGTGCATTGACCGGCCTGATTGTATCGACCGGCGGAGGAATTGTTCTGGATAAGGACAACAGGCGGATATTGAACACTACAGGGACCGTCATCTGGCTGGATGCAGATATAAAAACAATTCTTAAAAGAATGTTGGCAGATCCTGGTTCAAAAGCAAACCGTCCCATGTTGAGCCGGAATGATCCGGAATCCGATATTTCAATCACAATGCGTGAACGTCGACACCTGTATCAGGATGTATCTGATATAAAGGTAGATACATCCATTGACTCTCCCGGCAGAATCTGTGATCTTATATTAAAATCCGTGATCTTATTTTAAGGAGATTGTCCCATGTCCGGCAGCAGTTTCGGTAAAGCATTCACAGTCACCACCTGGGGTGAATCACATGGCCCGGCCATAGGTGTTACAGTGCAGGGGTGCCCTCCAGGCATTGTTCTGGACGAGACCATTATACAAAAGGACCTGGATAGACGTAGCCCCGGCAAAGGTATTGGAGGTACAAGCAGGAATGAACCCGACCGGGCTGAAATTTTTTCCGGTGTTTTCAAAGGCCTGACCACAGGCACCCCGATAAGCATTGTCATCAGGAACAAGGATGCGGATTCAAAAGCATATGCCGATATTGCACATATTTTCAGACCAGGTCATGCCGATTATTCCTACCAGAAAAAATACGGTATAAGGGATTACAGGGGCGGGGGCAGGGCATCCGCCCGCGAAACCGCTGCCAGGGTGGCGGCAGGAGCGGTAGCCCAGGCCCTGCTGGACCTGTTCAATATAAAGGTTCTTTCCTTTACCGTGTCCCTGGCCGGTATCGATGCAGTTGATTTCAACATAGAAGAGCTTGACAGCAATGCATTCATGTGCCCTGACAGAGAAGCGGCCCGGAAAATGGAGGACAGGGTTAAAAAAATCCGCAAAGCAGGTGACTCTGTAGGAGGGGTAGTTCAAATTATGGCTCATAATGTGCCGCCTGGCCTGGGCGATCCTGTATTTGACAAGCTAGATGCAGACCTGGCCAAGGCCCTGATGAGCATCGGTGCGGTTAAAGGGGTTGAAATAGGTGCAGGAACGGCAGCTGCAAAAATGACCGGATCACAGAACAATGATCCAATTGAGCCGACCGGATTTGCAACCAATAATGCAGGCGGAATCCTTGGAGGAATATCCAACGGTGATATAATAGTCGCCAGGGCCCATGTAAAACCCATTCCCTCTATCAGGATCACGCAGGACACCATCGATGACACCTGTGAACCCACGGTTATTTCAACAAAAGGCAGGCACGATATATGCGCTATCCCGAGGATCAATCCCGTCTGCAGGGCCATGGTTCAACTGGTTATTGCAGATCATCTGCTGCGGCATCAGGCAACGGCGATTTGAACCGCCGTGCCTGATGCACAATAAACTTTTATTTTTTGATTATATCCGATTCCAGCCTGTCGGCTATTTCAACGGCTTTGTTCAATGAATCATTGATAGTGAACAACTGGATTTTCAGTGTCTTCAGTGATGCGGGGGTAGCGGACATAGGTTCGTTACTCGAGAGTACTTTTGCCAGGGTTTTTGACTTTTCAGCCAGACCCAGCAGTTTGTCGCAGAACTGCTCGATTTCAGCAGACCATTTCTGCCTGTCTTCTGCAGGAATTTCAATATGGGCGTTGCCGGTGCCGTTAATAAGATGATCGATCTGGTAATCTTCCGGATTTGCGATGATTTCGTACATAAACAGGTCTCCTTTGACAAATAGCTTTAATATTACCTTGTCATATACAATAACAGAATAGCGGCAGGACACTCAAGTCCTAATTGCACTCATTCCCGAGTTCTTGCATATAAAGCAAACAATGCAGCAGCAGTATTCCGGCAGCACCCGTTTGGTGAATCTTTTGATTCATGCTTGAACTCTTCACAAAAAAGTATTAGAGTAGTATCTACAATTTGTATGGGTGCGGGAGCTTTTACAGCTGAGAGGGGATTTTTCCCGACCGTTTTAACCTGATCCGGGTAATACCGGCGGAGGAAACTTAAAAAAGATCATTCTGCAGCCATGTCAATTTATAAGGCGCACGAATGATTTTTTTTTACTCAATTTTCGAACTTCAACGATTAGGAGCGTACCACAAATGATTCAACGTTTGTATCCTGCCATTTTTTTACTTTTTGGTTTTATTTTCCTGACATTACTTGCGGGCTGTTCTGACGATCCTGAAAAAAAAGAGCCCCCCGAAGTTGTGCTGATGACGCATGACAGCTTCAATGTCAGTGTGCCGGTGATCGAAATGTTCGAAAACCGTTACCAGTGCAAACTTTCTGTTCTTAAATCAGGAGATGCCGGAGAAGCTTTGAACAAGGCGATACTTGCGGGAGAAAACCCTGTTGCAGACGTATTTTTCGGAGTTGACAACACATTTTTGTCCAGGGCCATTGATGAAGATATATTTATCCCGTATGCATCGCCGCAACTGGCTGACATTGATGATTCACTGAAACTGGACGTTGAAAACCGGCTCTTGCCTGTTGATTACGGCGATGTATGCCTGAATTATGATAAAAAATGGTTTGCCGAACGATCCATTTCACCGCCCGAGTCTCTTGAGGACCTTGTGAATCCAGAGCTCAAGGGTCTGCTCGTGGTCCAGAATCCTGCCACATCCTCGCCCGGACTTGCTTTCCTTCTGGCTACCATCGGCAGGTTCGGCGAATCCGGATACCTGGATTTCTGGCTCAAGCTCAAGCAAAATGATGTCCTGATAACCAATGGCTGGAATGACGCATACTGGGGAAAATTCTCGGCGGCATCCGACGGCAGCCGCCCGATAGTTGTCTCCTACGCCTCGAGCCCTGCGGCTGAAGTTTATTTTTCAAAAGAAAAGCTTGAAACAGCACCAACTGCAGCCGTGATAGATAACGGATCAGCATTCAGGCAGATTGAATTTGCAGGTATTTTGAAAGGAACCCGGCAACTGGAGCTTTCAAAACACCTGGTGGATTTTTTGCTGTCCCGGCCGTTCCAGCTCTCAATTTTTCTATAAATATAAATGTATCGGGAAAGTCCTGCGTCATACTGTGCCTACGCTTCGCTTCGGCATTTTTTCTTGCAGAAAAAACACATAACAGCGATTAAGAGACTCCGCCTTGCAGGCTCCGTCCAAATTCGCTTCGCGAACTTCTCTTAATCGCGATGTTAAGGCAACAATCAAAACCAAACCGGATA
>CAYNHL010000029.1:0-2095 GCA_964397015.1 uncultured Desulfobacterales bacterium
TTGTTCTTTGCATCGAGAAAAACACCCACAAAGCATTCCCGCTGTCTGTAGGCGATCACATTGTCGAGGAACCGGATGAGATCGCCTGTATTCTGTACGACATCCGCCGACATGATCCTGGCCTTTGCATATCGCTGGGCAGCTTCCTTGATCAGCTTTATGCCCAGGCTGTTGACCGGTCCGACACCCCTGACCGTCTCGAGCTCCACCGGAGGGGCATCCAATACCCCCTGGAAAGTCTTGAATTTTTCCATCAGGGCCTTTGCGCTTTTTTTACAGTCTTTCCGTGGTGTGTTCAAGGTCAGCAGCAATTCAATTACCTCGTAGTCGTGGAATCCCTGCAGGCCGTTCTGGAAAAAACGCTGTCTGAGCCTGTGCCTGTGCCCATCCCCGTTATGTTGTTCCGTTATCTCCCTCGATGCCATTTGTTTCAGGTCCGTTGTCGGTCTCTACATCAGATTCATTATCGTCAGGTGCTGCACTTCCCTCGGGAAGCCTGGCTATGCCTATCACCTTTTCCTGGTTGAACAGGTTGATCAGTCTGACGCCCTGGGTGTTTCTCGATATCACCGAAAGTCCGGCCACGGCGATTCGAATCAAGGTGCCCTTGTCTGTCACCAGCATCAATTCATCGGAATCACTGACAAGCAGCAAAGAGACCATTTTACCGTTCCGCCTCGAAGTCTTTATGGAAAAGACTCCTTTGCCGCCACGTGCCTGGGTGCGGTATTCATCAATCAATGTCCGCTTCCCGTATCCATTTTCCGTTACAGTCAACAATGTCGTGCCATGATCCAGGCTTTCCATTCCCACCACGTTGCCGCGGTCGATACGCATACCCCTGACCCCCATCGATCCGCGGGCAGTGGCGCGAACTTCTTCTTCGTTGAACCGGATCACCTTTCCCCCGTCAGATCCCAGGAAAATATCCTGATTTCCATTCGTTATCCGGGCCGAGATCAATTCATCATTTTCTGCAAGCTTCACACCTATCAAGCCGCCCGATCTTGGTCTTGAATAGGCCATGAGATCGGTTTTCTTTACCCTGCCCTTCCTTGTGCACATGATGACATATTTGTCTGCGGTAAATTCAGGCACGGCAAGCACAGTGGCCAGTTTTTCATTCTCGTCGAATGCCAGCAGGTTGATAATGGCCTTTCCCAGGCTCGAGCGGCCGGCAATGGGCAGCTCGTAAACCTTTTTCTGGTACACCTTGCCGAAATTGGTAAAGAACAAAAAGGTGTGGTGCGTGGAAGCCACGAAAAGATGTTCGACAAAGTCATCCTCTTTCGTGCCCATGGCTGTCTTGCCTTTTCCGCCGCGATGCTGGCTGGTATAGAGAGAAACCGGGTTGCGTTTGATATAACCGCTGCGGGTAATGGTCACGACCATGTCCTCTTCGGCGATAAGGTCTTCGATGTTAATTTCCCCGGTATTTTCGGTCATCCTTGTCCTGCGTTCATCCCCGAATTCCTCTTTGAGCTCGTCGAGTTCCTCCTTGATGATCCGCCGGACCACCTCTTCGCTTGAAAGAATTTCCTTATACCAGGCAATGTCTTTGAGAAGGGCGTTATACTCCTCATTGATTTTTTCCCGCTCCAGCCCGGTCAGGCGCTGCAGGCGCATATCCAGGATTGCCTGGGCCTGGGCCGCCGACAGGTTGAATCTGGAAATAAGTCCCTGTTTTGCCTCATCCGGGGTCCTGGACCTCCTGATCAGCGCCACGACTTCATCCAAGTTATCAAGGGCGATCCTGAGTCCCTCGAGAATATGGGCCCGTTCCTGGGCTTTTCTCAAATCAAAACGGGTCCGGCGTATAATGACGGTTTTACGGTGGTCGATAAAATGTCCCAGCAAATCCTTGAGGCTCAACAATTCAGGCCGGTTGTTCACCACTGCCAGAAATATAATGCCAAAACTTGTCTGGAGATTGGTGTGCTTGTAAAGCTGGTTTATGACAACTTCCGCCATCTGGTCTTTTTTCAGCCCTATTGCGATGCGCATCCCGTCCCGGTCGGATTCATCCCGGACAAAAGAGGCCCAGGTCGCCATCGACCACGTGCAGGTCGGTGCGGCAGAGGCCGCAGCAGTGCAC
>CAYNHL010000029.1:2105-3940 GCA_964397015.1 uncultured Desulfobacterales bacterium
GGATTCATCCCGGACAAAAGAGGCCCCGGTAATTACCTTGTGCCGTATCAGTTCGGCAATTTTTTCGACCAGCCTCGCCTTGTTTACCTGGTATGGAAGCTCTGTTACGACAATGGTTTCCAGCTTTGTCTTTTTATTCTCCTCCACCTCGACACGGGCCCGCAGTGTAATAATGCCCCGGCCGGTATTATAGGCGTCAAAAATCCCTTTCTCCCCGTAAATTTCTCCATAGGTCGGAAAATCAGGAGCCGGGATGTGAGTCATCAGTTCAGAAATGGTGATGTCCGGGTTGTCGATCTGAGCCTTGAGTCCGTCAATCACCTCGGAGATATTGTGGGGCGGAATGTTGGTGGTCATTCCAACGGCAATACCTGAAGACCCGTTGACCAGCAATGACGGAAACCGGGTCGGCAGTACCGAAGGTTCTTCCAGGGTTTCATCATAATTGAATATAAAATCGACCGTTTCTTTTTCAAGGTCAGCAAGCATCTGGTGGGAAATCTTTTTCATCCGGATTTCCGTGTACCTCATGGCGGCAGCCGAGTCCCCGTCAACCGACCCGAAGTTTCCCTGGCCGTCAACCAGAGGATAGCGCATTGAAAAATCCTGGGCCATCCTGACGATGGTGTCATACACAGCCGAATCCCCGTGAGGATGATATTTACCGATCACATCACCCACGATACGGGCTGATTTCTTGTACGGCTTGTTCCAGTCGTTGCGCAGCTGCCGCATGGCATACAGGATCCTGCGGTGTACCGGCTTCAACCCATCTCTTACATCGGGCAGTGCCCGGCCTATGATAACGCTCATGGCATATTCGAGATAGGACTGTCTCATTTCCTTTTCAATGCTGGTCATATTACTGTTTGCTGCTGGTATCAATGATTTTGCTCCAAATTCTTGTTGTTTGGTTTAAGACCTTTTCCAGGCTCGATCAGGAACTGGTAACTGGTAAAATAAATATCTGCAAGAGTTAGAAAAAAAGTGAGGATCAGCGGTCCGTAAATAATGCCCATCAATCCGAAAACCTTCAACCCTCCTACAATGGCAAAAAAAACTAGCAGAGGGTGCATGCGCACCCGGTTTCCAACGACTTTCGGCTTGAAAATATATTCAACACCCCATGAAAGCGCACCATAAAAAACTATAACCCCGACAGCGGCCACAAACCGGTCAGTTAAAAACATGACGCAGGCGGCAGGTATGAGCACAAGGCCAATACCCACAATGGGCAGAAATGCCAGAAATCCCATTATAACAGCCCATAGAAAAGGGGAATTGATACCCAGAAAAAAGAACAGCAGACCGCCGGCAACTCCCTGTATCAATCCGCCAAGTCCATTTCCTATCAGCACCGCCCCGGCCATATCCTTAAATTTATTGAACAGCTTCTTATCATGCTCATCCGGCAGGGGTGACAGGTCGTACATGTACTTGATGCAGCGGTCTCCGTCAATGAACATATAGAACACGACGATCAGCATCAAACAGAAATACAGCACCAGGCTCAGCACATTGGAAGTAATGAAACGGGCCTGCTCGAACAGTGAGAACCCGACAAGCTTACCGACATCGGATATGGGCCGGATCAGATCATCCCAGGAAAGCTTGCTTTCAAACCCCGCTGATGCCATCAGCATGTTGATTTTGTCCAGGGCGCGGGTTTCTGCCAGAAGCTGCTTTAACTGCTGTGAAATCACGGCATCCCTGGCCATGATATAGAGGTCAAAGGCCTCCCTGGACAAAATTGTCACAAACAGGACTACCGGGATTATGACCACGAAAAAAATCAGGGTACAGGTTGCAATGGATGCAGTCACGGGCCTGAGCTT
>CAYNHL010000029.1:3950-31509 GCA_964397015.1 uncultured Desulfobacterales bacterium
GGGAAAAAAACCTGAAAACCGGGCCGAAAACACCCGTGGTGACAATCCCGAGAACAATGGTGGCAAAAAAAGGGGCAATCAACCATCCAACAAGTGCCAGCGCAATGCAGAACAGAGCCAGAAAAAAGAAAAAAACCGATCTTTGTGAAATGTTCTGCTCCAAGATGTCACCGTATTATTGTCCTGCAAGAAAAAAACCGTACCTGCATAAAGCGGCACAAAGCCCCTGACCCTGCCAGGGACTTTTGCCCGTAAACCACTATGACAGACCTTTAATGCCCTAACTGCTGATGAAACCCAAAGCAGCCAGGAGGAGCAGTATTTCAAAAACAATGACCTGCACATAACTGTCGAAAAAATGATACACTATACCTCCACCGATAATGGCAGGTACGGCGGCATATATCAAGATACCTAACTTCCTCGGGATATCCATAATCAAATCACCTCGTTAACGCATTAATAATTGAACCAAAGATCCTTTCAACTGTTTATTTTTCTTATCATTTTCAAGGATCCAAGTAAAGATAAATCTTACCTTTCGATCACCATGGCCATTCCCATTCCGCCTCCGATACACATGGAGATCAACCCGGTCTGGTAATCCTTGCGCTTCATCTGGTGAACAGCCGTAACCATCTGGCGGGCACCGGTACAACCGATCGGGTGTCCGATGGAAATCCCGCTGCCAAGTTCATTGGGTTTTTCGACGTCGACATTCAGCTCACGCATACAGCCTATGGCCTGTGCGGCAAAGGCTTCATTCAATTCCACAAGATCCATGTCATCCATGGTCATGCCGGTCTGCTTCAACAGTTTCCTTATGGCCGGCACCGGTCCAAGCCCCATATAAGCGGGATCGAGGCCTCCGGAGGCAAATCCTTTGATACGCGCCAGTTTTTCAAGTCCAAGCTCATCCGCCTTTTCCTCGGACATCAGAAGCACGGCAGCTGCCGCATCGTTGATTCCGGAAGCGTTCCCGGCAGTGACAGATCCGTCTTTCTTGAATGCCGGCCTGAGTTTACCGAGCTTTTCCATGGATGTCTCCATGGGCCGCTCATCCTTATCCACCACCACTTCCTGGCGCCTTGCCATATAGGATACCGGTACTATTTCACCTGCAAAGGTTCCGTCCCTGACTGCCCCGAGAGCCCTGGTGTGGCTCAGCAATGCAAGCTGGTCCTGCTCTTCTCTGGTTATACCGTATTTTTCGACAATATTCTCGGCTGTCAGGCCCATATGATACCCGTAAAAAATTTCAAAAAGCCCGTCAAACACCATAAGGTCATGGACTTCGCCCACACCGGTCAGCTCCATCCTGTGTCCCCACCTGGCTTTCAGAAGAGCCATGGGCGCATTGCTCATACTTTCCTGCCCCCCGGCAAGGATGACATCCGCCTGGCCTGCCATAATCGCCTGGGCGCCCAGTGCAATGGCTTTGAGCCCGGAACCGCATATTTTATTTACGGTAAACGCCGTTGCCTGGCGGGGAATTCCTGCCCTGATCATTGCCTGCCTGGCAGTGTTCTGGCCCTGGCCTGCCTGGAGCACATTCCCCATTATGACCTCGTCCACGCTAACCGGGGCAAAACTGTCATCATAGTCATAGCCTTTTTTTTCAAGGTCTATCACACCCTGGTCCTTGAGTGTATCAGGGCCAAAGGCGGCCAGGGTATCATCTGCCACCGGGCGCAATCCGGCGCGTTTCAATGTATCCTTCATGACAAGGGTGCCAAGGTCCACCACGGAAACATCTTTCAAAGATCCCCCAAAAGATCCCACCGGCGTCCTGGCCCCGCTTACAATCACAACATTTTTCATCACTTCCTCCTGAATGGTACTTACATGTCAACAGTTATATTTTAATCACAATATGAATTTCATAGCAGAGAACCATATAAAAAACAATCAAGTGATTGAAAAAAAGACAGGCCGGTCAGGGCAGGCCAATGGATACAAAAGCACGCTTTCAACGCCTTGCAAAAAAATGGCATTTCAGCTTGAAATATTCCCGGCGGCTCGTTTCAGCCATTTTATGTCGCCTCTGAAGCCGGATACCCCAGATCTGTAATTTCCTTTGCCAGCCTGGCCACAACAGCATCATCATCACATTCAAACTCGGCCTGTCCCTGTTCCAGCGATACTTTGGCACCGCTTACTGCAGCATCGGCATCAAGCAATGCCTTCACCCTGCCGACACAATGCTGGCAGCTCATACCCTGGATATTGAGTGTTCGTTTCATAGATCCTCCTTAAAGAATGTGTTAATTGATTTTTCACCTGTCCAAATCCGGCTCATCAGGTTTGCTCCTGAGGGCGATCCAGGCTTCAAGGCGCTGTTTCACCATTTTTTCATACCCCCGGTCCGATGGCAGATAAAAGCGCTTTTCTTCCATCCCCTCTGGCAGGCAGGTCTGTGCACAAAAAGCATCCTTATAGTCATGGGCATATTTATAACCCCTGGCATAGCCCATGTCTTTCATCATCCGGGTGGGGGCATTCCGGATATGCAGAGGAACAGGTTTGTATCCGCCTTTTTCAATCTCGGCCGTCACCGCCTTGTGCGCCATGTAAACCGCATTGCTTTTCGGGGCCGTGGCCAGGTAAATGGCCGCCTGGAACAATACATCGTCCCCTTCCGGATGGCCGAGAAACCTGAAAGCGTCCATGGAGTTCAAAGCCATGGTCAAAGCGCCCGGGTCGGCCATGCCTATATCTTCAGTGGCAAACCGTACCATCCTGCGTATTATGTAAACCGGATCGTCTCCTGCCATGAGCATGCGCTCGAGCCAGTAAATAGAGGCATCCGGATCACTGGCTCTAAGGCTTTTGATAAATGCCGAAATCAGGTTGTAATGTTCTTCACCTGCTTTATCATACAGCAATGATTTTCTGAGGACTGCAGTCTCGACATCTTCAGCCTCGATAACCGGCTTGTCCATAAAATGCAGGCAGACGGTTTCAAGATTGGTCAATGCAATCCTTGCATCCCCTTCCGACACACTGGCGATGTGGGCCAGAGCTTTTGGAGAAAACTTGTTTTCATCCTGGCCGAGACCGCGTTCCGGATCCAGCAGGGCCTTTTTTAAAATCTTTATCACGTGTTTTGCATCGAGGGCCTTGAGTGAAAAAACACGGCATCGCGACACCAGGGCAGGAATAACTTCAAAAGAAGGATTTTGTGTTGTTGCGCCAATCAATGTAATCAGCCCGTTTTCCACGTGATGCAGAAAAGCGTCCTGCTGTGATTTATTGAACCGGTGAATTTCATCCACAAAAAGCAATGTTTTTTTCCGGTACAATCTCCTTTGTTCCCTGGCCTTTTCAATTACACCGCGAATATCCTTCACACCTGACAGCACCGCTGAAATCCGTATGAAGCACCCCTGGGTTTCATTGGCGATAATACCTGCCAGCGTAGTTTTCCCGCAGCCCGGCGGCCCCCAGAGAATCATGGAAAAAACCCGGTCATCCCGTATGGCTTTTTCAAGCACGGTTCCCGGCCCTGTAACATGCTCCTGCCCTATAAGGTCCTGCAGTTTTCCCGGACGTATCCGGTCAGCCAGGGGCTTTTCACCGGTCATGTCGCGGTTGCTGCAGGCTTCAAACAGGTCCATTCTGCTGGTCTCTGATCTGTTTTTTCCTGCCCTGCACCTGCCGGTTTTTCTTTCTCTTCAAGTCAATCCTCTTTTTCTTTTCCCTGATACGCTGGAATTCCTTTGTGTTCTTTGAAAAGTCTATTTTCCCGGTACGTTCCCTGAAATACAGCCTGAGCGGGGCTTTTTCCAGCGGGATCATCTGCCGCAGCTGGTTGATCAAATAGCGCTTGTAGGAAAAATGAACCGCCTGGGGATAATTTACAAAGCACACAAATGTCGGGGGTTTTACAGCCACCTGGGTGGCGTAGTAAAATTTGAGCCGCCTCCCTTTATGAAGTGACGGTGATTCTCGATAGACAGCATCTTCGATGATACGGTTCAAGGTGCCGGTATTTACCCTGAAGCTGTATTCTTCATACACCTTTGCGGCCTGATCCAGAATCTTGTGGCATCGCTGGCCCGTTTTGGCCGAAATGGTCATGACCGGTGCATGGGAAAGGAATTTGGCACGCATGCGCAGGGTATTGATATATTCTTTCTGATTTTTCACATCTTCATCCAGAAGATCCCATTTATTGTAGAGAAAAACGGCGCCGCACCCCTTTTCTTCCGCATATCCGGCAACATGGATATCCTGGTCTGTCACCCCTTCATTCGAATCGATAAGGATCAGGGCCACATCGCAGGAATCCAGGCTTTTTAGGGATTTGACAATGGACAGTTTTTCCAGTTTTTCCCTGACCTTTCCCCTGCGCCTTATACCGGCGGTGTCTACAAGTACAAAGGTTTTCCCCTTGTGTGTCATGGTCAATTCAATGGCATCCCTGGTGGTGCCCGCCTTTTCATTGACCACCACCCGGTCTTGTCCGAACAGGCGGTTGGCCAGCGATGATTTTCCAACATTGGGGCGACCGACAATGGCTATCCTGATAATATCCTCCCCGGGGTCAGGTTCAAGAAGAGATTCCGGGAATCCTGCGACCAGGTCATCGAGAAATTCTCCGACTCCAATGCCGTGTTCAGCTGAAACCCGGTAAAAAGTTTCAATCCCCAGGCTGTAAAAATCATAAAGCGAGTCTTCCTGAGAGTGGTTTTCCACTTTGTTCACCAGGTAATAAACCGGTTTGTCCGCCTTGCGTAAAAAATCAGCCAGTTCCAGGTCATAGGGGGAAAGGCCTGCCCGGCCGTCCATGACAAACCCCACTGCATCCGCCTCCTGGACGGCAATGGTCAGCTGTGCCTTGATCTGGGCGGCAAAATAATCTTCATCCCCGCTGATAAACCCCCCTGTATCGATCACCGTAAATTCGACATCATTCCAGCAGGCGGTTGCATAATGGCGGTCCCTGGTGACACCGGGAGAGTTGTCAACCAGTGCCTGGCGGGAGCCTGCAATCCGGTTGAACAGGGTGGATTTTCCGACATTGGGCCGGCCGATCAGTGCAAGGACGGGTTTCATCGTGTGTAACATCTCCATAGTGAATATTGAGTAAAAAGCATTGTTGATTATACAATACCCGGACAGTATAATAAAGGGATCATTAGCTGTATCCGGTCAGCGGGTCCAGGAAAACAGGGCCGCACCCACAGCCAGGCAGACGACACTCATACCCGCCAGGACCGCCAGTTCACCGGTAACCTGGCCAAGTGCTGCCCCGTCGTTGACAACCTTGCGCAAGGCACTTAAAAAATGTGTCAAAGGAAAGACAAGGGCGGCCTTTTGAACCCAGGAAGCAGCGCCTTCAAGAGAAAACCAGACTTCAGACAGAAACATCATGGGCCATGTCAGAAAATTGATCAAACCGTTGGTAAGTTCCTCGGAAGTCCCCCTGGCAGCCAGCACCAGCCCGAGGGAGACCATTGATACGGTTCCTGTCAGGAACACGATTGCCGCATCCAGGTAGGACCCGGCCATATGAAACGAAAAAAGCAGGTGGCAGCCGAACCAGACCAGGCTGGCCGTGGTCATGAGGATCACCACCCGTGACAGCAGCTGGGCTGCAAGGTATTCAACGGCTGTCACCGGAGTTGCCTTGAGCCTTTTGAGTACGCCGGTTTTCCGGTAACGGACTATCACATACCCGACTCCGAACAGGGAAGAAAACATGATGTTCATTCCCAGTATTCCCGGAAACAGCCAGTCGATGTAACGGATCTGCCTGCCTTCTATGCTGAATTTCCTGAGCAACGGTGACAGTGACTTCTCATCGACCAGGGATTCGCGTAAAAGCTTTTCCATGACATACCCTTTTGGTGATGAATCCGAAACCCAGTATTCATGAGGAATTTTCGTGTTCTTGACCAGGATGTCTATCTTGTGATGTACCAGCTTGTCCATCCCGGTATCAAAATCATTAAAAACAATCACCTGGACAAAAGGGCTGCCGGTCAATTCAGGGGGAAGGTGCAGTTTTTCCGAATGGCTCCTGATCTCTGACGGGTGAAAAACCCCGAGCTTGTAGCGTGTCGGAGTATCCCCCGAAAAAACTATGCCGAAACCTGCGACCAGCAGGAATGGAAACAGGATATTCCATCCAAACCCTGCCCGGTCCCTTGTAAATTCATAATTTCTGGCTACGAACAATACCCACAATCGTTTCAGGTTCATTGGCTCATTCTCTCAAACGGCGACCGGTCAGTTTCAAAAAAACGGTTTCAAGATTCTGCCGTGATGGATCCATGCCTTTGCAATGGTCCCGGATCAGCACGGCCGGGCTTTCCTGTGCAATGATCCTGCCATGGTCCATGATGGCCAGCTCATCGCATAAAACCTGTGCCTCTTCCATATAATGGGTCGTCAACACCAGGGTTTTACCCTTGTGTTTTATGCCCCTGATAATATCCCAGACATGCTGCCTGGCCTGGGGGTCCAGGCCCGTGGTCGGCTCATCCATGAAAATAAGTTCAGGGTCATTGATCAGGGCCAGCCCGAGCAAAAGCCGCTGGCGCTGCCCGCCTGAAATTTTATTGTTATATCGCTTCTTTATGCCGTCCAGCATGCAGAGATCACATATTTCATCCACGGAAAACGGGGCTTTATAAAATGCGGCAAACGTTCTCAAGGTTTCTTCCACTGTAAGAAAATTCAACAGCTCGGTCTGCTGGAACTGGATGCCGATCTCTTCTTTGAAAGTTCTTGTTATGGCCCCGCCTTTATAGAGCACCCGGCCTGAAGTCGGTTCCAGTATGTCTTCCATCATTTCCACCGTGGTGGTCTTTCCTGCGCCATTGGGTCCAAGGATACCGAAACACTTTCCTGTTTCAATACCGAAGGAAACACCGTCTACCGCCTGGTGTGTCCTGTACCGGCGGGTCAGGTTCCTGGTCTCAATGATATATCGCGATGACATAATGCATGCTCCTTTTGTGTCAGACTCAATTTGCACCAATGCGCTGAATCAGGCCCATTATCTCATATACCAGCCTGGCTGCCGCAAAATCCGATGCAAGATCCCCAGGTAACGGAGACAGCTCAACAACATCGAAACCTATCACTTTCCGTCCGCAGATACATTTTCCAAGCAGGGCCAGTGCCTCAAACCACCCGACACCCCCCGGCACCGGGGTACCGGTCGCCCGGATTACTGAAGGGTCAAATCCATCCACGTCCAGGGTCAGGTAAACCAGGTCCGGAAATCCTTTGGGAAGGACCATGTCCGGAATGCCATTTTCATAAAGGGTCACGGCATCCAGACAGCGGATCCCTTCCCTGTCACGGACCTGCTGTTCCTCGAAAGACAACGTCCTTACCCCGATCTGGCAGACCGGGGCGGCCAGTTCTTCCAGCGCCCTTCGCATGACGCAGGCATGGCTGTAGCAATCCCCCTGGTATTCATCCCTGAGATCGGCATGGGCATCGAGCTGAATGATGCCGAAAGGCTGACTGTATGAGGCCTTGAGTGCCCGCAGCGCCCCGAGTGTCACTGTGTGTTCACCACCCAGGACCACGGGAACCGCCCCCATGGCCAAGGTTTTTTCCACCCTGGCCTGAATGCTGTCTAGGACCTGTCCGGTCTCTTTGCTGCAGTCCACGGCTGTCGTTGTATGAATACCAAGGACCAGTGGTGTTGACCGGCCATCCCAGGCCTCGAGCTGCTGGGAGGCTTCCAGTATGGCAAAAGGTCCCTTTGCCGTACCACCGCCATAAGAAACCGAAGTTTCTAAAGGAACCGGAATAACGTGAAAACGAGCCGTTGCAGCCTGGCGGTTTTCACACTCGGATTCCAGAAAATCAGGTGCAAAGCTCATATCCCTTCCTATCCCAGACGATTTTTAAAATTGTCATAACCAAAGGTTTTCACCATCTCCACCTGCCTGTCGTCATCCCGGAGCAATGCAATGGACGGCAGCTGGATACCGTTGAAGGTATTTGTCTTGACCATGGTATAGATCGCCATATCACAAAACACCAGTTTCGATCCAATGACCGGGGGAGTGTCAAAACTGTACTCTCCGGCTACGTCACCGGCAAGGCAGGAGGGACCTGTGATGCGGCAGGTATATTTTTTTTCCCCGGGTTTTGAGGCACCTGCGACAGGCGGCCTGTAGGGCATTTCGATTACATCGGGCATATGGGCAGGAACACAGACGTCCATGATCAATATGTCCATGTCTGAAGAAACGATATCCAGGACCGTTGCCACCAGGTATCCCGCATCGAGTGCCACGGCTTCCCCCGGTTCCAGGTAGACCTGGACGTTCCAGCGTTCCTTGAAGGACAGTATAGTGTCCTCGAGCAAAGAGAGATTGTATCCCGGCCGGGTGATATGGTGCCCCCCTCCGAAATTGATATAGTCCATCTGTGAAAACCAGGGACCGAACCTTGCTTCAGCAGCTGATACGGTCCTGTCCAGGCTGTCTGAATCCTGTTCACAAAGGTTGTGCCAGTGCAGCCCGCTGACACCATTAAGACTTTTTGGATCAAAGCCGGCCTGCCGCACCCCCAGCCTGGACCCGGGGGCACATGGATCGTAAAGGGGTGTTGTGCCTTCGGAATGCTCCGGATTGATGCGGATACCGAATTTTATCGACCGGCCCAGGAACCCGGCGGTTCTCCTGGCCAGGGGGCCGAACCGCTCCAGCTGTCCAAAGGAATTGAATACCAGGTGGTCTGTGGTATGACACAGGTCCAGTATATCAGACTGGGCATATGCCGCTGCAAAGGTATGCACCTCCCTGCCGAACTCATTTCTTCCCAGCCGCGCTTCGTGGGGAGAACTGGCACAGACACCGTCCAGTACAGACGAAAGAAGCCCGAACACCCGGGACATGGCAAAACATTTCAGCGCCAGCAGGATTTTGCACCCGGTCCTGGACTTTACCCCGGCCAAAATGGCCAGGTTCTGTTTCAGGCGTGTCTCATCCACGATAAAACAGGGAGTGGGCAACGATGCCGGGTCAAACCCCAAAGCATGGTCTGAAGTCGTCACTGTTTTTCAACCGCGTGCCAGGGCAGTCCATGAGCCAGAAGTGCCTCCATGAATGGATCAGGATCAAGCTGCTCCATGTTCCATACCCCTTTTTCATACCACTTTTTCTGCAGCATCAGCATTGCCCCGATCATGGCCGGCACCCCGGTAGTGTATGAAATGGCCTGTGATCCCACTTCCCTGAAAGCGGCTTCATGGCTGCAGATGTTGTAGACATAGAGAGTTTTTTCCTTCCCGTCTTTTTCCCCCTTCATCAGGCAGCCTATACATGTCCTGCCCCTGGTCAGCGGCCCAAGGGACGATGGCTCCGGCAGCACGGCCCTTAAGAACTGCAGGGGCACAATCTGCTTTCCCTGGTATTCGATGGGATCGATCCTGGTCATCCCGATATTTTCCAGCACCCGCAAATGTGTCAGGTACTGGTCGGAAAAGGTCATCCAGAACCGGGCCCGCTTCAGGCCTTTGATATTTAGTACCAGCGATTCGAGTTCCTCGTGGTACATCAGATAGCATTTTTTAATCCCGATCCCGTCGGGAAAATCATAATTCATGGACCAGGACAATGGATCGGTTTCGACCCACTCGCCCTGTTCCCAGTAACGGCCGCGCTGAGTGATCTCACGGATATTGATTTCAGGATTGAAATTTGTGGCAAAGGGCTGTCCATGATCCCCTGCGTTACAGTCAATGATATCAAGCTGATGTATCAGGTCAAAATGGTGTTTTAAAGCCCAGGCACAGAACACATTGGTGACACCTGGATCAAAGCCTGATCCGAGAAGGGCCATTATCCCTTTTTCCCGGAATCTTTCCCGGTAGGCCCACTGCCATTTATATTCAAACCTGGCCTCGTCGGGCGGCTCATAATTGGCCGTATCCAGGTAATCAACCCCGGTTTCCAGACAGGCATCCATTAAAGGCAGATCCTGGTATGGCAGGGCAACGTTTACCAGCAAATCGGGCTTTTCTTCCCTGATAAGCGCTACGGTCCGGGCTACGTCGTCAGCATCGAGCGCGGCTGTTTTTATCTGCCGGCCGAACCGGTTTTCCACCTGCCGTGCAATATCCCTGCATTTTGATTCCGTCCGGCTGGCCAGGACAATATCTGAAAACACATCCGGTACCTGGGCACATTTGTGGGCCACTACACTGCCGACCCCGCCTGCCCCGACAATCAACACTTTCGACATTCAAACCTCCTTGTCTGTCTGAATTCAAACCAGTTAAAACCCCTTAGCTCCCGGCTGTAGCTCAGCGGGACGGGAATTATCGTTCAAAATAGGTATATCCTCTCAATCCGTCTTCATACGCCCGCATGACCTCCCGCCTTTCCCACGGAGAAATCCTTCCTTCCTGGACGGCAATTTCGGCGCTCTTCCTGAATCTTACAAGGAGACGCTTGGGGTCATAGGCCACGTAGGAAAGCACGGTGGCGACCGAATCGCCTTCCTGCTCACTGACAAATTCAAACGCTCCGTTTTCAAGAATCTTTACTGTCACGACATTTGTGTCCCCGAGCAGGTTGTGTAGGTCGCCAAGGGTTTCCTGGTAGGCCCCTACCAGAAACGCGCCCAGAAAATATTCCTGGGAATCTTTAAGGTCATGCAGCGGCAGGAAACGCTTGAATCCGTGGGAATCGATAAACCGGTCCATCTTGCCGTCACAATCACAGGTAATGTCCGCTATAATGCCTTTTCGGACAGGCTCCTCGTTAAGGCGGTGTATGGGCATCACCGGGAACAGCTGTTCAATGGCCCATGAATCCGGCAGGGACTGGAATACACTGAAATTGCAGTAATAAATATCGGCAAGAGCCCGCTCGATATCCTCGAGATCAGTGGTCACCTGTTTCAATTCCCTGGTTTTTTCGGCAATTTTCGTCATGGCGGCCCAGAATATTTTTTCCGCCAGAGACCTGTCCCTCAGGGTAATTTTCCCGTGGTTGAAAAGATTCCTGACCTCATCCCTGTAAAAAAGAATATCATTGAAACACTCCTGCAGGTTTCTGACAGTCAGGGTCTTCAATGCGTCAAACATATACTGGATCTGGGGATGGCATGTTTCCGGCAGCTTTTCAGGCAGCGGCTGGGGCTGGACACGGGTCACGTCCAGCACGTTGAATAGCAGCATGGAATAATAGGCCACCAGGGCCCGTCCGGACTCCGTGATGATGACGGGATGAGGAATATCCTGTTCATCGAGGGAGGTCATCACCCCTTCGATGATATCGGTGCAGTATTCACTCAGGCTGTAATTCTTGCTGCTGAGAAAATTGGATTGAGACCCGTCGTAATCCACTGCCAGGCCGCCGCCAAGGTCCAGGTATTTGACATTGGCACCTTCCTGGTAAAGACCGGCATATACCCGGCAGGCCTCGTTGACCGCAGTCCGGATTTCCCGGATATTCGATATCTGGGATCCCAGATGATAATGGACCATCTGCAGGCAGTCCAGCATTCCTTCTTTTGCAAGCAGATCTATGGCCTGGATGGTCTGGGTGGTATTGAGACCGAAAATGCTTCGATCCCCTCCTGACTCCGCCCAGTGGCCGCCGGCCCTTGCCGCCAGTTTTATGCGGATACCCAGAACAGGCCTGGCATTGAGCTTTTTGGATCGTTCGATAATGAGCGGAAGCTCTCCCGGCATCTCTACCACCAGGATACATAAATACCCTATTTTCGAGGCATAAAGGCCCATATCGATAAATTCCTGGTCCTTGTACCCATTGCACACCAGAGGCGCTTTCCTGTCTTTCAACATACCCATGGCCGCGATCAGCTCCGCCTTGCTGCCGGCTTCAAGCCCGTGATGGTAACGGGCCCCGTACTGGGTAATTTTTTCAACCACCTGTTTTTGCTGGTTCACCTTGATGGGATAGGCGCCTATGAACGATCCCCTGTAGTTCAAGTCCTTTATGGCGGTCCTGAAGCTTTCATTCAATTCGATGATCCGTGAATTGAGTATATTCTCGATACGGAGCAGTACCGGCATATCAAGCCCCCGGGCCTTTATACCGTGTACTATCTCAGGAATGCTCACTGCATTCTGTGTATCCCGGGGCGAAGGCATTACCATCAGGTCTCCGTTTTCAGCCAGTGAAAAATAACCGGCCCCCCAGTCGTTCAACCCGTAAAGATCAATGGATTTTTCAATTTTCCATCGCTCAAATGTATAAGTCATTCCTCACTCTCACCCATGTTTGCGATTACTGCTTGATTTATTGTTCATTCAAACGATTTTTTCAAAATATAGACGTACAATCTTAAAACTTTATATTATACCATAAAATGCAGGACTGCGTCCCTGAAAAAAATAAGAATCAAAATATTTTATTCACCCCAAGTCCGCAAATCCGGGGCTTGCCTTGCTGCATGAAATCCGATATCATGAATACGCAGGCAGAAGATTGATGCCACCAACATCTTGCAATCAAATATCAAGGAAAAACGGAGCTTTATGAATATCAGGCAATTCGGATACAGTACCGACAATTTTTCCTATCTTGTCCACGGAACATCAACCGCACTTGCAATCGATCCCGGAGCTGTCGCCGAAATGACCGCCTTTGCAGCTGACCGGGGCATTACCATCGCCTGTGTGACCAATACCCATTCCCATCATGATCATACATCCGGAAACCGGCAGATCCTTGAAAAGACCGGTGCCCGTTTTCTGGACTTCAATGCCCTGGTATCCCAAGGCTCCATTGAACTGAACCAAGAATCCATAAAAGTTTACCATACCCCCGGCCACACCATGGACTGCCTGACATTTCATGTCCATGACATGCTGATAACAGGCGACACCCTGTTCAACGGAACAATAGGAAACTGTTTTTCCGGGGACATGACCTCATTTTTCAAATCCATTCAGTTTTTAATGTCCCTCGATCCAGACAGCGTTGTCTATGCCGGGCATGACTATGTCAAAGAGGCTATGACCTATGCCCGAATCATCGAGCCCGGCAACCCCGATATCGACAGGTACCTTGCCGGGTACAACCGGGACCATGTATATTCAACGCTGGCTGATGAATTCAAAGTAAATCCCTATCTTCGCTTCAATGTGCCGCACATGGTGGAAAAAATGAACCGGCAGGGTTTTGAAACCCGCACGCCGCTCGACCGTTTCATTTCAATGTATGAGCTGGGTTGAATTCAATCCGGTTATCTGTTACACTCCATGATACAATGTGTCATGTACAAAACTTGTTTATCTTCGCAGGGCTTCTCAATGACCATAGACATATCGTTCATTAAAAAAGGCAACAGGTCGGATTTAATCCGGCTGTACCGGGAAGCAGGCTGGTGGGATGACAAGTGGAATAAAGACACATCTTTTCTTGATGGTATTGTGGCCCGGTCTGCACTGTTTGCGGCAGCGTATGACGATAACGCCATGATCGGCATGGGACGGGCCCTGTCAGACGGTGTAAGCGACGCATATATACAGGATGTAACAGTGCTTGGCGCCTACCGGGGAAAAGGGATCGGCAGCAGGATCATCCGGGCCCTGATCACCCGGCTGAAAGAAACGGGGGTAAACTGGATCGGGCTGATTTCCGAGCCAGGAACAGATTCATTCTATACCAGGCTGGGATTTGAGAAAATGAAAAACCATACTCCCTATAAATTGACAAATCAATTTTGATCCCAATATTAAAGTGTATGAATAAAAACAACATACCACGGTTTCCAGACTTCAGGCCATTTGACATTCATGACAGACAGGTGATTTGCGGCTTTACGGAAAGATTCCACGTCACGTCATGTGAATACAGCTTTACCAATCTTTTTTGCTGGCAGGACAGCTATAAGCTTTCCTGGTCCATACACCAGGACCACCTGGTGATATATAACGGCGTCAACAATACGCTTCTAATGCCGGTGGGGGAATTCATGCCGCCGGAGGAACTGTCAGTGCTGCCGGCTGCCATGGAAGGCCTTCCACATGTTCCTGAAATCAGCTCTGTCCCGGAAGCTTACATCGATGCATTTGAAGAAATCAATTCTTATTACCTGGTCAGGCAGCAGCGTGCCTATGCAGATTACCTGTATTCGGTCAGCAAGCTTTCCAACCTGACCGGAAAAAAACTGCAGAAAAAGAAAAACCTGATTTCACAGTTCAAACGAAAATTTCCAGGCTATGAGGTAACTGCCATTGATACCGGCAGGATATCTGAAATCCGTTCCTTTGCCGATTCATTGTTCCGGTCCAGGACCACCATACCCGCATCGCTGAAGGAAGAACACCATGCCCTGATGACGGCCCTCGATCACTTTGATGCACTGGGCCTTGAAGGACTGGTGATAAGGGTCGACGGCCGGCCGGCCGCTTTTTCCGTTTTCAGCAGGCTGAATCCCTCCACCTTTGACATCCATTTTGAAAAAGCCGCCCGCGAAGTCAAGGGAAGCGCCCAGGTGATCAATCATGAAACTGCAAAATATCTTGAAGACAAATGCACTTTTTTGAACAGGGAGCAGGACCTGGGTATTCCAGGGCTGCGGCAGGCAAAAATGTCCTATGACCCTGACAAAATTCTGGCCCACTCCACCCTGTCCATACAAACATGCAAACAGGAGACCCATTCAACCATTAAAAAGTGATGCCGTGCCCGTCAATCATGCACCACAAATTCAAAGATGACACAAGACCCTGCCATCCAATGGAATGCGCTGGAACCATACCAGCTCGAACCCAGGCTGTTCTTGAGCAGCAAAGAGGTGATTTCGGCCATTGCAGCAGACTTTGACCAGTACGGGCCCCAGCCTTCCGTTTTCAAGGCGGTAATTCCTCTATTAGCCGCTCCCGGTATATTCTGGCGGCAACTCCCCCGGCCCGGCCTCTGGACAAAAGACGATTCCGGATTACCCGTACTCCATACTCCTTTATCAGATACCGGCACTTATTTCATATCCCGCCTTGGCGAACAGCCCTGGCCGCTGGACACCCTTTCACTGGTCTGCCGGATGGTCTTCCAGGTCAGGAGCTGGCCGGGCAAAGATGCTGATGGGACTTCAGGGGTATGGATTGAAAATGACATGGCTCAATTCACCTGCCTGCAGTGCGGACAATGCTGCCGGGACATGGAATACGAAAACGATGTCACACAGGCGGATTTTGACCTCTGGCAGGCCCTCGGCAGGCAGGATATCCTTGACCATGTAATGGTTATCCCCTTAATGGACGGTACAGCCCAGTACCGGATATGGGTGGAACCAGGTACTGACAGGCTTTTGCCCTCATGCCCATGGCTTGAGAAAAACAGGTCGTCAAACCGTTATGACTGCCTTATTCAGGATATCAAGCCGGCCATCTGCCGCGAATACCCCTATACTCGCAAACATGCACGAAAAACCGGATGCCCCGGGCATTTTAAAAAAATAGAGCCCGATATATACACAGGGCGATAATTTGTGCTACGCTTGACGTAAAAAAAACCATAATTACGGAGCAACCATGACAGATATTTTGTTTGAACCCATTGTCATAAACCGGTGCACGGTTAAAAACAGGATCTTTCTTCCGGCCATGCACCTTGGAATGGCTGTCGACTTTCATGTCACCGACCAGATCACCTCTTTTTATGCCCAGCGCGCTGAGGGCGGAGCAGGCATGATCTGTGCCGGATTTGCCACCGTGGACGACCTGTCCGGCAACACCCAGAATATCGGGGCACATGACGATGCCTTTATCCCGGGACTCAAAAAGCTGGCCCGGGCCATCCAGTCAAATGGAGCACTGGCATGTCTCCAGCTGAACCATGCCGGGCGCTACAATTTTTCCTTTTTCCTGGGGGGAAGAAAACCTGTAGCCCCGTCCGCCGTTGCATCGAGAATGACAAGGGAAACACCGCAGGAAATGACCTTGCAGGATATCCAAAACACTGTCGAAGCATTCGCTGCAGCTGCGCTTCGCGTTAAAAAGGCGGGATTCGATGCCGTAGAAATACTGTCCGGTACCGGTTACCTGATATCTGAATTTTTATCCCCCTTGACCAATCAGCGAACCGATGAATACGGCGGCAGTTTCAAAAACCGCACGCGGTTCGGTATAGAAGTCATGGATGCGGTGCGTGACGCAGTCGGGCCGGATTTTCCCCTTATCGTCAGAATGAACGGAAACGACTTCATGCCCGGCGGCAATACCCGCCAGGAGCTCATTGAATATGCCGGGCTTCTTTCTTCGGGACCGGCTGACGCTTTGTGCATAAACGTCGGATGGCACGAAGCAAGGGTACCCCAGATTGTCACAAGTGTTCCCAGGGGGGCGTTTGCCTACCTTGCACGGGGCATAAAGGAGACCGTTGATGTTCCGGTAATTGCCAGTCACCGTATAAATGATCCTGCAACAGCCAGGGACCTGATCGAAAACGGCCTGTGCGACATGGTGGCCATGGGCCGAAGCCTGATAGCCGATCCTTTCCTTCCGCTGAAAACGCTTTCCGGAAAGGAGCAGGATATTGTTCACTGTATCGGCTGTGCCCAGGGATGCTTTGACAACCTGTTCAAACTCAAACACGTGGAATGCCTGTGCAATCCCATGGCAGGTTATGAATACCAGGAGCAGCCCGGAAAAGCGGATCACCGCAGAAAAGTCATGGTGGCAGGAGCCGGGCCTGCCGGTATGGCCGCGGCTATTGCAGCACATGATGCAGGACATGATGTGGTCCTTTATGAAAAAAGCGGCCGTTCGGGCGGCCAGCTCCACCTGGCTGGCGCACCTCCTGGAAGGGCTGATTTTTCCCGTTTTGCAAAAGATCTGGCCCGGCAGGTCGCCTGCAGGGACATCCAGGTCCTGACAGAACAGCAGGTGGACGCAAAACTGGTAAAATCCGTGTCCCCCGACCACCTTATCATAGCCACGGGCGCCACCCCTTTGATTCCTGATATCCCGGGCATTGAGCTGCCCATTGTGGCGACAGCATGGGAAATCCTGTCAGGTGCCAGGCCTGCCGGATCACGGGTAGTCATTGTCGGAGGCGGGGCAGCCGGGGTTGAGACAGCACTTTTTTTGGCTGAAAAAGGAACGCTGTCCGCAGAAATGGTCAAGTTCCTGCTGGTGAACCAGGCCGAAGAACCGGACACCCTTTTTCAACTGGCCACAAAAGGCACCAAGACCGTTACCCTGGTTGAGATGCAGAAAAAAATCGGCACAGATATCGGTAAATCGACAAAATGGGGCATGATGCAGGATCTCGACCGTTATGGTGTTCATACAATCACCGGGGCGACTGTAAGCGGCATTAACCCCGGCGGGGTGGATGTGGAGCAGGACGGACACAGTACTGGCATACCGGCGGATACTGTCGTGATAGCGGCCGGGTCCACTCCTGATGTCCGGCTGAAAGCGGTCATGGAGTCCCTGGACATCCCGTTTACAGTCATCGGGGATGCCAAAGGTGTGGGCACGGCCTTTGATGCTGTACACAGCGGATACCGAGCCGGCAGGTCAGTTTCCGCCAGCCCGGCCACCAAATAAAAAGGGCGGAAAAATCAATTGACCGAAAAAACAAGCTCTTAAAATTAATAAAAAAAACCCCCGGGATGATTTCTCGCCCCGGGGGTTTATTCAACAAGTCATTTCAAATGACTTTTTCGTCTAAGCAAATAAAACGGTTAACTACATCACAGTTACATTTGCTGCAGAAGGACCTTTCTGTCCCTCTTCCACATCGAAAGAAACACGGTCCCCTTCATTGAGGGATTTAAATCCGCTTGAGTTAATTCCTGAGTGATGGACAAATACATCTTTTCCACCGTCTTCTCTTTCGATAAATCCAAAACCTTTTGAGTCGTTAAACCATTTTACGGTACCATTAGCCATCTTGGCATTCTCCTAAAAAAATAAAAATAATAAATGTTCTGTTTCAAACTTTCGGGAGTAAATCACAAATTGCGGGTTACACACCTTCAGGAAGGAAACACATGTACTCCTCTCATAGCAGCACAATTATCCAATTATACAGATAAAATACCTGATGTCAAGAGAAAAATCAGCGCCATGTGATTTTATTTATTTCCTTTGACGGTAAAGTCATGTCACGTGGCGGTAAAATCATGTCACGGCGGCGCCCGGTGCCGGGAAATCAAGCCCGGCCGCTCCGCAGAAGACCGGCACCCAGGGCAGTAAATGCGACACTGGAAGGTATCATGGGATCTTTCTCATACCCCAGCCGTCTTCCAAGCACCAGCGACAGCACCAGGCCGGAAACCCCGGCGTTGATATGCACCACGTTTCCCCCGGCAAAATCCAGGGCACCTATCGAGTCCATCCAGCCGGAACCCCAGACCCAGTTGCATACAGGGGCGTATACAACCGTTACCCACAGGATTGTAAAGACAATCCAGGAGGAAAACTTCATCCTGTCCACGGCCGAGCCAAGGATTATGGCCACGCTGATGCAGGCGAACGTCATCTGGAATAGAACGAAAAGCAATGTGGGAATGCTGCCGGTAACCGAATCCAGGTCAATTCCCGCAAGAAACAGGTGATTCAAACTGCCGATGACCGGGCTGGAGCTGTCACCAAATGCCAGGGAATACCCCCACCCCACCCAGACCAGGCCTGCCAGGCAATAGGCCACCAGGGTCATGGCAATGACAGAGCAAGTGCCATGCCATCTATGCTTGATATGCTCCAACTTGCTGAAATCAAAAAAGATTGGGAAATCACGATACAAATTGTTCAGTAAATTTTTTGTGCTACATAACCTTTTATTTCAAAAATGTAACTTAATATATATTTTTAATTACATTTTTGAAATAAACAGTCATCATCCAAAAAACAGGTTTGATTAACCACAGACCCGCTTGCAGCCCTGCCGAAAGTCAGAGGCAATCAGGCCTCAAGTTACATTTTTGTCACCAGGGTTATCGCATGTAAAAAATCGATGCCGCTGCGGCTATATTTAGGCAGAAGCAACAAAATCCCACCTGCAAAATTCTTACTTACGATTGCCCTGTTTTTGTCACTGACCGGGATTGACGAATTCGAAAAAAAAGATATAATCCATAACAAAGACTTCATGATTTTCAAAACAGGCGATATAACCTGAACAGTGAACAGGACCGACCATGCATTCCATCTCCATACTTGGCCTGATCCATAACCTGGCTCTTTTGCTGTCGGCTGCATTTATCTTTGATCTTGCAACCGCCGGCTGGTCAGGCAGTAAAACCATTTTCCGCCAGGTTATTTCCGGTGCGGCCATAGGCCTTTTAGGGATTGCCACAATGCTGGTTCCATGGACGTTCGCTCCAGGTATCATACTTGATTCAAGATCGATCCTGCTTGGCATATCCGGTCTTTTTTTCGGATGGATCCCAACAGCGACCGCCATGACAATAACGGCGGGCTATCGTCTTTTACAGGGGGGAGAAGGTGCCTGGACAGGTATTTTCATCATACTGTCATCCGGCACAATCGGAATTGCCTGGCGGCACCTTTACCGGCGCCCCCTGATAAATCTTTCCTGGCATGTATTGTATGTTTTCGGCATGGTTATTCACCTGACCATGTTGATGCTGATATTCACGCTTCCATGGGACACCGCGCTCAAAGTGCTATCCATGGCCGCCCTGCCCCTGATCCTGGTCTACCCTGCAGGAGTTGTCTTTCTCGGGATGCTCCTGGTTAAAAGACTGCAGCGAAAAAAGATCCGGGAGTCGCTCATAGAATCCGAAAGGCTGGCCTTTTCCACCATCGATGCCTTGACTGAACGTATTGCGGTTCTAGATGAAAACGACACCATCATTGCCGACAACAAGGCCTGGCGTGACTTTGCAGCATCCAACCCGGCTCAGCCCCAGCCGGACTGCGAGACAACCGGCTATATTTCGATTTGCGATACAGTTCATGGTGCCCGCCTGTCACATGCTCAAGCATTCGCTCAAGGCATACGGGCGGTCCGGAATGGTGAAACATCTTTTTTTTCAATGGAATATCCCTGTCATACACGGCCTGAAAAAAGATGGTTCCTTGGAAAAGTCAGCCGTTTCAGCGACCCCGGCCCCATAAGGATCGTTGTGGCACACGAAAACATTACCGAGCGCAAACTTGCTGAAGAAAATGTCAGACATTACCAGGATCACCTCGAATCACTGGTAAGAGAACGCACCCATGGCCTGGAAGAAAAAAATGCTCAGCTTACCCTGGAAATTGAAAAACGCCGGCAGGCAAACCAGGCGATCCGGGAGAGCGAGGAACGCTACCGGATGCTTGTCGAGCTGACTCCGGGCATCATTTACCGGATCAAGGAAGACGGGATCATAGATTTCATTTCCCCTGCGGTCCGGCAGCTTGGATATGACCCGGCCGAGCTTGCCGGCAAACCTCTTGTCGAGCTGGTACACCCCGACGACAGGGACCGGTGCCGGGACCTTCTGGTGGAACGGCGTATCGGAAACCGCCGGCTCCAGAACCTGGATGTACGTCTCCTGGAAAAAACCGGGCGACCCTCCGGCAATGCACCGCATTATTCCTTTGTTCAAATCTCCGCCCGTGGCTACTGGGATGTTCCTGATACTCAGATCACCAGGCCGGACAAGACTTTTTTGTATACACTGGGAATCGCCCATGATATCACACGGCGCAAGCAGGCCGAACAGGACCTGGAAGAAAGCCGCAAACGGCTGTCTTTGTTAAAGGATGTGGCTTCCGCCGCAAATGCTGCTGCCACCCCCGAAGATGCCCTTAAAGTGGCCACCGATGGCATTGCCCGTTATATAGGGTGGCCAGTGGGGCATGTATACATAGCGGGCGACGAGGACCCGGGAGTACTGGTGCCGTCTGATATATGGCACATTGAAGATGAAGAAAAATTCGGACTGTTCAAACAGATAACTGAAAAAACCACCTTCCAACCGGGAAAAGGCTTGATAGGCCGTGTGCTCAAAAGCAAAAAAACCCTCTGGGTCCAGGATGTCACAACTTACCAGGATTTCCATCGCATTATTGAATCCGGCGATATCGGTCTTTTTGGAGCTTTTGCCTTTCCGGTAATCGTTCACGGGCAGGTGGCGGCCGTACTGGAATTCTTCTCCACTGACATTGAAAAACCCAATTCGTCTTTAATTAAGCTCATGAATGAAATAGGAATTCAACTTGGCATCGTCATCGAGCGCAAGCAGATTGAAAAAGAAAGGGACAAACTGGCAAAGGCGGTGGAATACAGCCCGGCAACTGTCATCATCACCGATGTCACTGGAAAAATACAGTATGCAAATCCTAAATTCACCGAGCTGACAGGTTATTCGCTTGAAGAGGCAATGGGCAAAAACCCCCGCATCCTCAACTCGGGGTTCCACTCAAGACAGTTCTATAAAAAGCTCTGGGAGACCATCATTGCAGGCAGAAACTGGTACGGGACTTTCCGCAACAAGGGAAAAAACGGGAATATCTACTGGGAGCGTGCATCCATCTCGCCCATAAGGGATGAGCATGGCAGAATCCTTAACTTTGTGGCTGTAAAGGAAGATATCACCAGGCTCAGGAAATTTGAAAACGAGCTTAAAAAAGCCAAGGAAACCGCCGAGCTGGCCAGCAGGGCAAAATCCAACTTTCTTGCAGGCATGTCCCATGAGCTCAGGACTCCACTCAATGCCATAATAGGTTTTTCAGAGGTACTCAAGGACCAGTACTTCGGCCCCCTGGCCGAAAAACAGCAGGAATATATCGATGATATCCTGGAAAGCGGAAAACACCTGCTGTCACTGATAAACGATATTCTTGACCTGTCAAGGATCGAGGCCGGAAAAGCCGTGCTCGATCTTTCCAAGGTAAATGTTTCAGGCCTGATCGACAACAGCCTGACCATGATCAAGGAAAAGGCGATGAGGCATGGCATAACCCTTGCCAGGGATATCTCCCCTGAGGTTACTGATCTCGAGGTAACGGCTGATGAACGGAAGCTCAGGCAGGTGTTGTACAACCTGCTTTCAAATGCCGCAAAATTCACACCGGACGGCGGCACTATAAAGCTTTTTGCAAAAACAGTTTATCATCCAGGGACAGGGGCCGATGAACAGTCATTGCATAGCGGTTTCCTTGAAATATCTGTCAAAGACAGCGGTATAGGGATCAGCAGTGAACAGCTGGAAAAGATTTTTTCCCCTTTCTACCAGGTAAGTGACAGCAGGCAGGGAAAGAGCCCGGGCACCGGCCTGGGGTTACCCCTGAGCCGGGACCTGGTCGAACTGCACAACGGCCGGCTGTATGTAGAAAGTGACGGAGAGGGAAAAGGAAGCACATTTTCATTTCAGATACCTGTAACCCGGGAAACAACTTGATTCAAAGATTCTTTCAGGTATGATGATCCATAAGGACCGCCCATGAAAAAAAAAGAAAACAAAACCATACTGATTGTCGAGGATGAACCACATAACCTCAAGCTTTTTCGTGACATCCTGCAGTTCAACGGATACACAACAATCGAGGCCACTGACGGCAGACAGGGTATCGATATGGCAAGGCAATACCAGCCTGATCTTGTTTTAATGGACATGGAACTGCCGGTAATGGGCGGAATCGAGGCGACAAAACGCCTGAAACAGGATGCAGAGACCAGACATATAACCATTGTCGCCCTGACGGCAAATGCAATGCCCGGAGACAAGGAAAAAATACTTGCTGCCGGATGTCAGGATTATATTTCAAAACCTTTTCGCCTCAATGATTTTTTGAAAAAGGTGGCCGGCTACATGGCCTGCCGCTCACAGGGTGATGCACGCTGAAAGGAACGATCGTGAATAAAAAAAACAGGATCCTGGTGGTCGATGACGAAGACCGCAACCTTCGCCTGATGGAAGCCATACTGCTGCCCTCGGGCTATGACATACTGCTGGCCCGCAACGGCACAGAGGCCCTTGAAATTCTGCAGCACAACCTTGTGGACCTGGTACTGCTGGACATTATGATGCCGGGGATGGACGGATTTGAAGTGGCCCGGAAAATGAAATCCGACGACAATACCAGGATCATTCCCATTGTGATGGTAACCGCACTGCACGAAGTTGAAGACAGGATCAGGGCCCTTCAGGCCGGAGCCGACGATTTTCTGACCAAGCCCGTGGACAAGACAGAGGTGCACGCACGGGTGGCATCCCTTTTGAAAGTCAAGGCATACAATGATCACATGCGCAACTATCAAAAGGAACTTGAAACACGGGTCGCCGAAAGGACAAAGGCATTGAGACAGGCATTTGAAAAGGTTAAATCCGTGTCTCTTGAAGCTATCTACCGGTTGACCCGGGCGGCAGAATACAAGGATGAGGATACCGGGGCCCACATCCAGCGCATGAGCAATTATTCGGCTGCCATTGCCGGGGAAATGGGCCTTGACGACAATACCGTTGAATCCATTCTTTATGCGTCTCCAATGCACGATATCGGAAAAATAGGTGTGCCGGACCATATACTTTTGAAACCGGCAAAACTTGATCCGGATGAGTGGATAGTCATGAAACAGCATACAACTATGGGGGGGATGATCCTGGAAGGATCCGACGTCGGCCTGATAAAACTTGGCGAAACCATAGCGCTCACCCATCATGAAAAATGGGACGGCACAGGTTATCCCAATGGGCTTGCCGGCAAAGAAATTCCACTTCCCGGCCGCATCGTTGCCATTGCGGATGTATTCGATGCCCTGACATCGAAAAGACCTTATAAAAAAGCCTTTTCCCTTGAAAAATCCTATGCGATTATCAAAGAAGGCCGGGGCACCCATTTTGATCCCGACGTGGTGGATGCCTTCTTTACCACCGAAAAAAAACTTCTGGACATAAAATCCACCTGGACAGATGACAAGGAGGTGTATCATGATCATTTCCGTTAAAACAGACCAAAGAACCCAGATGATCGACATCACCGGCCAGGTAAGGCAGGCCGTGGCAGAGTCCCCGGTCAAAAACGGCCTGGTTCATGTCTTTTCCATGCATACCACGGGTGCAGTCACCATCAATGAAAATGCCGACCCGGCAGTGGTAACAGACATCCTCAACACCATCAACAAAATCGTTCCCTGGGATGATAATTTCAAACACATGGAAGGAAATTCCGCAGCCCACATCAAGGTCAGCCTGTTCGGGCCGTCTGAAATAGTTCCTCTGGAAAACGGCTCACTGGTCCTGGGAACCTGGCAGTCGATTTTTTTCTGTGAATTTGACGGCCCTAGGCAAAGGAAGGTGAACGTGCAAATCCTGGCGGGTGCTTCATGAAAACCACCCGGATCGTTCATACCGTCAGCTGCCATGCGGAGGGAGAAGCAGGGGACGTGATCGTTGGAGGCGTGGCCCCGCCGCCCGGTAAAACCCTGTGGGAACAGTCCCGCTGGATCGCCGAAGATCAGACCCTCCGTAACTTCATGCTCAACGAACCAAGGGGCGGGGTATTCCGTCATGTCAACCTGCTTGTCCCTCCAAAGCATCCTGAAGCCGGCATGGGATGGATCATCATGGAACCCGAAGACACCCCGCCCATGTCAGGGTCCAATTCCATCTGCGTTGCCACCGTTCTGCTGGAAACCGGAATTCTGCCCATGACGGAACCGGAAACCCGGCTGACACTCGAGGCGCCCGGCGGGCTGATCCAGGTGGTGGCCGCCTGTAAAAACGGCCGGGTCGAAACCGTGACCGTCCATAACGTCCCTTCTTTTGTGTATCAGCTGGATGCGGCCCTCGAAGTGCCGGGTATTGGAACCCTCACTGTTGACACAGCCTACGGCGGAGATTCTTTTGTCATTGTGGACGGAGAAAAACTGGGGTTTGATCTGGTACCGGACGAAGCCCGGGATCTTGTGGAAACCGGAATACACATCACGCGGGCAGCCAATGAACAGCTGGATTTTTTCAATTCAAACAACCCGGACTGGACCCATATTTCCTTTTGCCAGATAACCGCACCGCTGAAAAAAGAAAACGGCGTGCTGACAGGCCGAAACACCGTGGCCATCCAGCCCGGAAAACTCGACCGGTCCCCTACCGGAACCGGCTGCTCGGCAAGAATGGCCGTACTGGAACAGCGTGGACTTCTCAAGACGGGAGACCGGTATATCGGTGAATCCATCATCGGATCACGGTTTTTCTGCCGCCTGGAAAAGGTTGTCATGCTGGAAAAAACCCGGGCTATCATCCCGTCCATAACAGGAAGAGCCTGGATCACAGGAACCCACCAGCACATGCTGGACCCGGATGATCCCTGGCCCGGCGGATACAAGATTGCAGACACCTGGCCGAAATTTTGAACATGTCCGCTATAGTTAATTACATACGGTGCAAGATTTTTTGATGAACGTCTCTTCAGATTTCAAAATTATTGGAGTTCCACCCGACAGATCCGGTGAGCACTTCACAGATTAGAATTGAACCAAAAGGCAGGAATTGCAGGGATAATCCGAGGTGTTCATTCGCCCAAAGAAACGAGCTTGTCCAATGGGTAATCCTCGCTATAAACAGATTCCAGCCTGGAAAAATCAAACCTTTAAATCAATAACTTGAGAACGAATTTCATGACCGGAAAAAAAGTGAATATGTTGTCAGACCAGGGCTACATGGATTTGTCTCCCAACAACTTTAGCAAATTTCTCAAGGGTAGATAAACGAATATCCTTGGCATGATTTTCCATTCTTGAAATAACAGATTTTGTTGTGTTTAATTCCTTAGCAATTTGTTCTTGAGTCATTCCAGCATCCATTCGGGCTTGTTTTAAAAGAATGCCAAGTTTAAATGTCTCAAATTTTTCTTCATAGTTTTTCCAAAATTCAGGGTCTTGGGCCATTCTATTGTTTTTATATTGTTGAAGGTCACTCATCCTTGCCTCCTTTGCAAAAGATATTCTTTCTTTCTCTTTTCAGCTTTTTTGATTTCTTTTTTAGGCGTTTTTTGGGATTTTTTCGTGAAAGCATGATTCAATATAACAAGTTCATTGCCATCAAAAAATCCAAGTAATCTAAAATTATTATTATCATGCTGAACTCTTGCTTCCCATATGTTATCAGTGGCCTCCAGTTTTTTAAAAAATTTGCGAGGCACCATATTAAGCCGTTCGATCAAATCAAGAACGAAAAAAACCTTTTCAACCTGTTTTTGGGAAAGTGAATCAAGATAGTCCTCAATAGGGCACTTCCCATTATTCAAACGATAGAAAATTATTTGTCTCATGAAACCAAGTTAGCACATATGAGAACATACGGCAAGGTGAAATTGTACTTCAGAGCAAAAAACAAAGCGCATAGGTGTTCAAAAAACCGGAATCACAGGGATAGTCTATAATTTTCATTCTTATAAAAAACGGTCATTGCCTACGACGTAGTCCTCACTGCCCGGTATTTTTGGAAACCAATGCATTTTGATTGAAGAATTGCTTTAAAAATATACCTATGTTAATTTTATAATATGATAGACATGTTTGAGCTACTAAAGAATCTCGTGCTAAAAAGTGAGGTGGTGATATCCGTCCATGGATATGAAGAGCTCGAAGCTGATGAGTTGAAAGTTCGAGATATTGTGGCGGGTATAAATAGTGCTGAAGTGTTGGAGTACTACCCGGATTTTCATAAAGGCCCCTGTATACTTGTTCTTCAGCAAGATACAGAAAAAAATCCCGTTCATGTGGTTTGGGGAGTTTCCAAAGGCACGAAAACACCTGCCGTCATTGTAACGGCTTACAGACCTAATCCCGCAAAGTGGACGAATGATTTTAGGAGAAGAAAAAATGAGAGTCAAAAAACATAAAAAATTGATTCATGAAGGAAACTATGTGGCTGAAGTTGATGTCGAATACAACTATACCGAAAATAATTGGTCACCGTTTCTTTCATTAGATGATGCAAACAAATTGGATGATGTTCGAGATGCGCTTCATAAGGGTGATATCAAATCCGCTGCAAAACTCGCCCGTATTTTTACCTTGACACCAGTTGCAGTATAAAGTGGTGTTCAATTTGTTTATAATATGTCACATAGATGCCTGCTAATAAAGGCGCTTACTTCATTTTTCAGCCCTTGGGGTCATCAAAATTGTAAAAGCGAGCTTTTATATTTTGGCTTTTAAAATGCCCGGATTGACAGGGATAGTCTACACTATTTTGCAATTCGAAAATCATCAATTAGTGACTGGGAAGTCCTCACCTGTTTAATTTTATTCGACTCCAATTATTTTGAGTTATTCAGCACATTTTTTTGTTGGAATCAAGTATCATTTCCCCGGAATCCAACTGAAAGTTCTATTGCCGTGGTTACACGTCCCCTGATTTTTTCTTGGTTCTCCGCGTTGTTCTCCTGGAAGTGTCTTCAATTTGCTTTACCGCTTTATCAAAGTCGCTGATTTGTTTACTATATTGCGTCAGGCGCTTGGAATGAAATTTGTCATATTCACCTTCCGCCAGTTGCTTTGCCATCTCATGAGATATTTTACCCGCGTGGGTGAGAATATCCCTGTCGTTGAGGGTCATAAAACTATCCAACTTTTTGATCCAGTCAGACATATACATAGGAATGCGGCGCATTGCCTGTCCCTGGGCAAAGATGAGG
>CAYNHL010000030.1:0-31028 GCA_964397015.1 uncultured Desulfobacterales bacterium
AAGGATATCCTGGTGGAGAACATGCGGCCTTTCCAGGCCCCTGAATTCATCATCGGCGTCATAAAGGACAATGCCCTGGGGCATGCGGTGATGGCTGGTGCCGGCGGGATTCTCACCGAGCTGTACAAGGATACCTCCTTCAGGCTGGCACCCTGTACTGTAATCCAGGCCATGGATATGCTGGATGAATTGACCCTGGCCCCGGTTTTTCACCGGTTCAGGAACATGACCCATGACCAGTCCAGGCTGGCCGAAATGGTGGCCTGTGTGTCCAGGCTGGCACATGACATGGGGGACCTGCTAAGCCAGCTGGATATCAACCCGGTGGTATGGTCGGGAGACAAATGGGTCGCCCTGGATGTCAAAATAGTGGTCGATCCAGGATGAGATCAGTTGTCAAAGCAGTTGTCCGCAATGATGATACGTCCTTGAACGCATATCATTTTAACCGGGGTATATCCTGCCAGGTAACATAAATCTGCAGGTGTCCCGATGTCCCACAACACAAAGTCCGCATCTTTCCCGGCTTCCAGAGAACCCTTTGTGTCCCGCAGCCCCAGGGCGGCCGCCCCGTTCAAGGTGGCCCCTGCAATGGCTTCTGCCGGGGTCAGATCAAACATCTGGCAGGCCATGTTTAGAATAAGCGGTATGGAGTGAACCGGGCTCGATCCCGGATTCAGGTCCGTTGACACGGCCATGGGTATTTTGAGCTCGCGAAGCATTTCTACCGGGGGCTTGCGCGTTTCTTTCAAATAATAAAAAGCTCCGGGCAGCAGGACGGCGGTGACACTATTGTCCGCCATGGCCTGTGCCCCCTGCCGGTTCAAGTACTCCAGGTGGTCACAGGACCGGGCGTTGAAACCTGCTGCCAGGGCTGCGCCGCCGGAATCCGACAATTGTTCGGCATGGAGTTTGATGTCAAATCCCAGCGCGGCGGCGGCTTCAAAAACCCGTTCAGTATCAGCCGGGGAAAAACCGATATTTTCGCAGAAGGCATCCACGGCGGTTGCAATGCCCTGGGCTTTTACAGCCGGCATCATCTCGTCGATCACAAGGTCAATATACTGCCGGGGGCGGTCCCGGAACTCGGGAGCAGGAGCATGGGCCCCTAAAAAGGTGGCTTTTACTGTTATGGGAAAAGCCTTGTCCAGCCGGTCGATGACCCTGAGCATCTTGAGTTCCGTCTCCATATCCAGGCCGTATCCGGACTTGATTTCCAGGGTGGTGACACCCTGTTTCAGAAGGCAGGTCACCCTTTTTTGCGCCTCTTCATAAAGCCTGTCCTCGGATGCCTGGCGGGTGGCCCTGACCGTTGCGGCAATACCCCCGCCGTTTCGGGCGATCTGTTCATAGGATACTCCATTCAGGCGCATTTCGAATTCATTGGAGCGGGAGCCGCCCCAGACCAGGTGGGTGTGGCAGTCCACGAATCCAGGAAGCATCATGTGGTTCATGCAGTCCGTGGTGTGCCTGATCCTGCCGGCAATTTCGGAAGGAATCATTCCAGCCGGTCCTGTCCAGAGGATTTTACCTCCGGACACGGCCAGAGCTCCTTTTTCGACAATACCGTAACCCTGAGAATCACTCATGGTTGCGATGGTGCAGTTGGTGAACAGGTGAATGGATTTTTCCATGATGGATCCAGGCTGTATCACTTATTGAGGTTGCCGGAAAACATGTTGACCATGGGCAGTTTTACGCCTTTTTGGGCCGCCATGTCAATGGCAATGTCGTATCCTGCATCTGCATGACGGATAATCCCTGTCCCCGGGTCATTCCGCAGCACGGTCGTCACACGGTTTTCCGCTTCCGGTGTGCCGTCCGCCACTGTGACCTGTCCTGCATGCAGGGCATAGCCTATTCCAACGCCGCCACCGTCGTGAAAAGATACCCATGCCGCTCCGGAAGCAACACTGGTCATGCAGTTGAGCAATGCCCAGTCCGCAACTGCATCCGATCCGTCTTTCATGGCTTCTGTTTCCCTGTAAGGGGAGGCCACAGAACCACAGTCAAGGTGATCCCGTCCTATCACGAGGGGAGCCTTGACCCGGCCGGATCGGACCAGGTCGTTGAATAGTCTTCCGGCTTTTTCTCTCTCCCCGTATCCCAGCCAGCATATTCTGGCAGGCAGACCCATGTGCTCGATTTTACTGCCTGCCATTGTAAGCCAGTTGATCAGCCGGGGCTTGTCTGGAAAAGCTTTGATCAATGCCTCATCCGTAACCTTTATATCATCAGGGTCGCCGGATAGGGCTGCCCACCTAAACGGGCCTTCCCCGCGGCAGAACAGGTCCCTGATATAGGCCGGAACAAATCCGGGATAATCCATGGCATTGTCCACGCCGCGCTTCATGGCCTGTGCCCTCAGATTGTTGCCGTAGTCAAATGCCACGGCTCCCCCGGCCTTCATGTCTAAAATGGCCCTGACATGGACAGCCATGGTATCCAGGGCTCTTTGCCGGTAGGATTCGGGATCTGATTTCCTGAGTTTGAGAGCTTCCTGGAACGAAAGACCTGTGGGAAAATAGCCGTTCAGCTCATCGTGGGCACTGGTCTGATCCGTTATGACATCCGGTATGAAGCCCATCTTGATCATGGCCGGTAAAATATCGGCTACATTGGCACAAAGCCCTATTGATAAAGGGCTTTTGGATTCTGAAGCTTCTCTGGCCCTTGCAACGGCATCTTCCAGGGATGAGGCCTGGACATCCAGATATCTTTTTTCAATACGCTTTTCAATCCGCTGCTGATCGATTTCAATGCACAGGGCCACACCGCCTGCCATTGTCACGGCAAGGGGCTGTGCCCCGCCCATGCCTCCAAGGCCTGCAGTTACGATAATTTTACCGCCAAGATCGCTGTTGTAGTGTTTCAGGCCTAAAGCGGCAAAGGTTTCATAGGTCCCCTGCAGAATTCCCTGGGTGCCGATATAGATCCAGGACCCGGCAGTCATCTGGCCGTACATGATCAATCCCTTTTTATCCAGTTCATGGAAATAATCCCAGTTTGCCCATTTAGGCACAATGTTGGCGTTGGCAATCAGCACCCTGGGGGCATGGGTGTGGGTCTTGAGAACGCCGACCGGTTTTCCAGACTGTATCAGCATGGTTTCATCATTTTCCAGGTCCAGCAGTGTTCTGATAATTGCGTCAAAGCATTCCCAGTTCCTGGCCGCTTTTCCCAGGCCGCCGTATACAATCAGTTCATCCGGATTTTCGCCGTTATCCGGGTCAAGGTTGTTGCAAAGCATGCGCAGTGCCGCCTCCTGGTACCAGCCCTTGCAGTGAAGGGCAGTGCCTGTAGGGGCTTTTACCGGCCGTGCAACGCCGCATCCTATATTCAGGTCCTTTAGCAGTCGTTCTTTGATATCCATATTTTTTTCTCCCGGAGACTTTATTTGGTTTAGGGTTGACAATGGCATTCAAATTGATTATCTACTTGTCTATACAAGTAAAGATGATATGTCAAGCAGTTTTTACCTTAAAGAATCAGATGATTACAGGATGACGGATGACAGTCTCAAAACGCCCTTTTGCATTGTATGAAAGAATCAAGCATTTCATAATCACGGATATTGAATCAGGAAAACTCAAGCCCGACGACAGGGTTCCATCGGAGATTTCCCTGGCCCGCCTGTTCAATGCCTCTCGCATGACAGCCAACCGGGCGCTCAAGGAACTGGCCGAGGAAAACCGTATTGTAAGGGTACAGGGTGTCGGCACCTTTGTGGCCCGTCCCAAGCCTGATGCCGCACTGCTTGAAATCAAGAGTATTGCCCATGAAATAGCAGCCTGGGGCGGGGAACATTCCGCCATTGTGATCTGCCTTGAAAAAATCGATATTCCGGCAGATATAGCGGCAAAAATGAATCTGACACCCAAAGATCCGGTTTTTCATTCCGTTCTGGTTCACAGGGACCGGGGGGTTGTGATCCAGTATTCAGAGCGGTTCGTGAATCCCCGGGTGGCGCCGGAATACCTGGACCAGGATTTTACCCTTGTCACTCCGAGCGAATATCTGCTTGAGACAGCGCCCATACAGGAGGCGGAACATGTCATTGAAGCTGTGCTGTGCCCGAAATCCATTGCACACCATTTGAATATCAGTCCGAAAGAGCCATGCCTGTCATTGAAACGCCGGACCTGGTCGTTTGACATGGTGGCCACCTACAGCATAATCATTTCTCCGGGCAGCAGGTATAAACTGGCAGGAAAATTCAAGAGGATATGAAAATATCATGCAAAAGACAATCGTTTTAAACGGCAAACGCCTGGATATAGCCTCCCTGGTTGAAATCGCCCGTCACGGGGCTGTCGTGGCGGTATCTGAAAACGCGGTGGCCCGCATTCAAAAATCCCGCAGGCTCGTGGATCAATGGGTTAAGAGCGGTGAACAGGTTTATGGTATTACCACCGGGTTTGGTGCCCTGTCCAGCGTATCCATTTCACCAAAAGATACCCGGCTTCTTCAGAAGAATATCCTGCTGAGTCATGCAGCCGGAATGGGTGATCCCCTGCCCGATGACGTGGTAAGGGCCATGATGGCTCTGCGGATCAACGATTTCTGCCGGGGAAATTCAGGCCTCAGGCTTGAAACCATAGAGCGCCTTGCAAAGCTGCTCAACTGCGGTATTGTGCCTGTTGTACCTGAAAAAGGGTCTGTCGGGGCTTCCGGAGACCTGGTGCCCATGGCGCATCTTTGCCTTGTATTGATCGGCGAAGGGGAGGCAAGGGCGGGTGGAAAAATCATGTCAGGCGCCGATGCCCTTGAAGCACATGATTTTGCCCCGTTCGAGCTGCAGGCAGGGGAGGGCCTGGCATTGATCAACGGTACCCAGCTCATGGCCGCCCTTGGATCACTGGCCGTCCATGACGCGGTCAATCTTTGCAAACATGCCGATATCGCGGCCAGCATGAGCTTGGAAGTGCTCATGGGAACACGCTCGGCCTTTGCCAAGCGGATTCACCAGGCAAGACCACATCCAGGGCAGGCCAAGGCTGCAGAGAACATGTTCAATATCACAAAAAATTCCGAGATCATATCCTCCCACAAGGATTGCTCAAAGGTCCAGGATGCCTACACATTGCGCTGCTCTCCCCAGGTGCACGGCGCTACCTGGGATGCCGTGGACTATGCTTTCAGAATAATGGCGATCGAGATCAATTCATCAACGGAAAATCCTTTGATATTTCCTGAATCCGGTATTTTTCTGTCAGGCGGCAATTTTCACGGCCAGCCGCTGGCGCTGGCCTGTGATTTTTTATCCATTGCCGTGGCTGAACTTGCGAGTATTTCAGAGCGCCGCATCGAGAGACTTGTCAATCCCCAGCTTTCCGGGCTGCCAGCCTTCCTGGTCGAGGATGGAGGATTGAATTCCGGGTTCATGATCGCACAGTATGCAGCGGCATCCCTGGTGTCGGAGAACAAGGTCCTGGCCCATCCTGCAACCGTGGACTCCATTCCGACATCGGCAAACAAGGAGGATCATGTCTCCATGGGGGCATGGGCGGCCAGAAAATGCCGTACCATTGTCAGCAACGTGGAGGACGTGATCGCCATCGAGCTTCTGGCGGCGGCCCAGGCTATCGATCTTTTCACCAATCTCAAGGCCGGTGACGGTACCCTGGCTGCTTATTCTCAAATCAGAGAAAAGGTATCTTCCCTGAAAAAAGACCGGTTTTTATCACCCGATATTGCCGCTGTGCGGAACCTCATGGAGTCCGGCCGTATTGTCAGAGCGGTGGAGAAAGCTGTAGGGGAGCTGTACCTTTCCGGTCCAGAGCGTCCCTGATCATCCTGGCCAGTGCTTTGATTGAAACCGGTTTCATGGCAAGTGCGTGGACCTGGTTTGCCCTGGCGATATTCTCGTTGATTTCAGGATTGTGTCCTGTACAGACTATGACGGGAATATCCCTGCGCAGGGATTTTATTTTCCGGGTCAGCTGTATGCCGTTCATGCCCGGCATGGTCATATCGGTGAGCACCAGGTCGCAGCAAGAGGGATCTTTGCTGAAATACTCCAGGGCCTGTTCAGGGTCTGGAAAGGTTGTCACCCGGTATCCCAAACGGGTCAGCACTTTCTGGATCATGTGGATGATGGACGGTTCATCGTCAATGAATAAAATGGATTCCGTGCCCCCCGGCATCTTTTCAGGTGAGCTGACGGTCGCCTCGGCCGGTTTTCCGGTGGAAACGGGCAGGTAAATCGTAAATACCGTTCCTTTGCCCTGACGGCTTTCGACATGGATTGCGCCTTTGTGCTTTTTAACAATGCCCTGGACTACCGCAAGTCCGAAACCTGATCCTTCTCCAAAATCCCGGGTGGTGAAATAGGGGTCAAATATCCTGTCTTTTATTGCAGGATCGATGCCGGATCCTGTGTCGCTGATGATCATTTCCAGGTAGTCGGATTCGGACAGATCGGGCTTTATGACGGCGGCAAGGGCTGTGACAGATATTTTTTGGGCCTTTATGGTCAATGTGCCCCCGGTCTTTTCCATGGCCTGGTAAGCGTTGGTACAGATATTGATCAGGACCTGGTTGATCTGGACCGGATCTGCCATGATGTTGACATCGTTAATCGCAAGATGCTGCTTGATTTCAATGGATGAAGGAATGGAAGACCGCAGGAAGGCCAGGCTGTCTTCTATGACCTTTCTGGCATTGACAACCTGGAGCTCGCAAGGGGCCTTGCGGCTGAAAGTCAACAGCTGGGAAACAATACCGGCCGCTCTCAGACCTGCGGATTTGATTTCCTCGAGGTTTTTATGAAGGAGGCTTTCATGGGGGACATCATCCATTACAAGTTCCGTGTTTCCTATAATCATGTGAAGGATGTTGTTGAAGTCATGGGCAATGCCCCCTGCGAGCTGTCCTACCGCCTTCATTTTTGCAGAATGCCGAAATTGCTCTTCCATCATTTTTTTCTCGGTGATATCCATCCCGATACTCAGCACGCCGGTAATTTCACCGAAGCTGTCTTTGACGACATTGTTGCTCCATCTGACCAATATTTCTTTGCCGTCCCGGGTAACAAGCGTATTTTCATTTTCAAAGGCATGGGGAAGGCGGTTCAGTACATCCATGAACACCACCGGGATTTTTTCGCGGTCACTGGCCGGGATAAACAGGTCAAACCAGTTGCGGCCCAGGACATCTGCCCTGGAATAGCCGGTAATGTTCTGGGCATATTGATTTAAATTGGTTATCCTGGCTTCTTTGTCCAGTATAATGATTATGGCATTGGCGGTTTCAAGAAGATTCTCGGCAAAATCCCTGGCTGCGGCCAGCTCCATGTTTGAGGTCTTGAGTTCCTCGTTCATGGCGATCAGTTCTTCGTTGGAGGCTTCGAGCTCCTCCTTGGCCGCCTCGAGTTCCTCGTTCACGCTCTGGAGCTCTTCATTGGTGGACAGCACCTCTTCGTTGGCAGCCCGAAAGGGATACACAGCTTTTCCAGGCTCAACCGGCTTTGACAGTTCATTGTCCTTGCGGTCATTAGAAGTTTTTTTTGTGCTGGATGAAGGCATGGTGTTACCTTTATACCACAAAAACTTTTTTTTTAAACTTTTTTTTTATTTCATTCCTCTGTCCAGGGGGACAAGTTCCACATCACCCCACAGACCGATGTGACTGCCCTTGATAATGACTATTCCCTCCACGCCGCTAATGGCTTTCCCTTCGGCAATGGCCGTTTCGATGTCCAGTGGCTTTTGGATGCGGTTGCACAGAGCCGTGGCAACGGCATCGGCCAGGCTGCCGGAAGGTGAAATGATCGTGACGGCATCGGCCTTACCAAAGCTTTTTGAATGCCCGATTGTGCCGGATGATGTACACATGGCAAAGGGATGAGGTCTTTGTCTGATACGAATGCCGGTTTTCATGCTCAGCGCTGAATCACCGGCAAAAACTGTAACCGTGATATCGGTCGTGGATTTAATAAATATATCGCCCCCGTTTTCGATCACAACCTCGTCGGAAAACATCAGCAGGTCGCATCCCGTATACTGAGCCACAGCTCCTGCAACAGCCGCCATAGGGCCTACACCGGCCGTTTGCGCGGAACTGATCATGTCCCGGACAATGGCAGGAGCACCCGGGGGAAGGGGAAAGGGATGCAGGGTGTGAAAAAATCCTGGGTTGAGGGCGGCAAAAGCCTCGATATATCCGCGATGCTTGAGTACTGAACGAAGGGCCTCATGTTTCAAGTCTTTTGAGGCCTGGATATGCAGGTTGGTTTCTTTGACAGTGATGTCAAAGGAGATCAGGTTCTGTTTTTGGTGGAACCTTCGGTATGTACGGTTTTCAAACATTATCGATGTAGTCGGGTCTTAAGCTGGCAGGGGCCAGGGAAATAAAATGGGAGTCGGTCATGCCTGAGATATAGTCCCTGACGATTTCAGCATGGGAATGATTGTCGGAATAAGAACTCGACAGCCCGTCAAGGAAACCGGAAAAAACAGGGGATTGCCGGTTTCCGGCCTTAAGATCGGAAAGAAAGATGTCAAACAGCCAGGTAAACATCTCTTCGACCGATGCTAGGTGGGCTTTTATCCTGGGATTTTTATAAATATGGCTGTAGTTGAATTCCTTGAGCGATTCCAGAGCATCGGCCACAGGATCACTGAACCCTATAAAAGGCTGACCCAGGCTGGTATGCAGAAGGTCGGTCACAAGGTTGTATACAATGGTTCCGTTGGTGTCTCCCAGGGTTTTTTGGCAGGAGGGCGGTATATCCGTTCGCCGGACAATACCAAGCCTGATCGCATCTTCCAGGTCCCGGCCTATATAGCTTATGGTATCTGCCATTCTGAGCACGCAGCCTTCCATTGTCATGGGCGTCAGGTTCAGAGTCTGTTTTGTACGGCAGGTTGCCAGAAGATCGTCAAATGTTTCAAATGTGCAGGACGAATCAGGCTGGATACGCCTGGTGGATACCTCGCCGTCGTGGCAGGCAATGGCATCGAGGGTCTGAAGGCAAAGATTCCAACCTGCTCCCTTTCGTTCAATTCTGTCAAGAAACTGGATGCTCTGCAGGTTGTGATGAAAGTACCCTGCCCCGTTTGCATGGGTGAGCTTTGACAAAAACCGCTCTCCATCGTGGCCAAAGGGCGGATGGCCTATATCGTGCCCTAAACTGGCTGCCTCTACCAGATCTTCGTTGAGTCCAAGGTAGCGGCCTATGGTGCGGGCCACCCTGGACACCAGCTGGACATGCAGGACCCGGTGGGTGATATGATCGTTTTTAACCAGGGAGAACACCTGGGTCTTGTCAATGTAACGGGTATAGGCCAGGGAATTGAGGATGCGGTCTGCATCAGTTGAAAAAGCCTGGCGGTAGCCGGAATCCTGGTATGGGTCAGGATTCCGGCGAAGGCCGTCCCGGCTGAAGCAGGCCAGGGGGTTGAGCATACTTGTTTCCCGGGCATCGAGAGTGTCCCGGATTTCTTTGAGTTTCCGGCCTCTGTCTTTCAAAGGGCATCAGTCCATTTTTTTAATAATGGCATCTACAATGTTTTCAAAGGCTTTTGTAAACGGGGTCTGATTTTCCTCCATCAGAAGCGGTGTTCCGTTGTCGCCGCTTTCAACAACCTGCGTATCAAAGGGGATGGCGCCCAGGAAATCGAGACCTTCGGCTTTGGCTGTTTTTTCTCCCCCGCCCGAACTGAACAGGTTGATCATTTCATTGCAGTGCGGACAGTTGAATCCGGCCATGTTTTCAATGATACCAAGTATTTTCATTCTAACGGTCCTGCAGAATGAAATTGATTTGCGGATATCTGCAAGTGCAACTTCCTGGGGGGTGGTTACAATAACGCCCATTGCATCGGGGATGGTCTGGATGACTGTAAGGGGTTCATCACCGGTACCTGGCGGGGCATCGATGATCAGAAAATCCAGTGACCCCCAGTCCACGGATCCCACAAACTGCTGTATCATACCGGTCTTGGCAGGGCCGCGCCAGATGATGGCCTGGTCCCTGTCCTGCATCAATGCCTGTACCGATACCACTTTCAGGTTGTCACTCACCTGCTTGGGCAGCAGAAGCTGGCTGGATGAAATATCGAGAAGTTCGGTCATGTTGAACATCTGGCCTATGGACGGGCCATGGACATCGACGTCCATAAGGCCGACATTATAACCTTTTTTTGAAAGGCTGGCTGCAAGGTTGGCCGATACCGAACTCTTGCCGACTCCGCCTTTACCGCTGAGAACACATATTTTATGTTTGATCCTGGAAAGGCTTGTTTTGATCATTTTTTCCTGTTTTGCCTGCTGTTCGTTCTGGGACGGGCATCCGCCTCCGGCTTTGGCTTTATCAACACTGTCATGAATCATTTTTTACTCCTTGAATTAAGGCTTTTTTACAAAATACCATGAAGATAATGCGCACTGTTCAGGGTTCTGTCAACATGAACACCCTGTCTTTTATGGGAATATCAGCCTGGAATGAGGTGATTTCCAACCTTGCGCTCGATCCCCCGGCATCAGTGACGGACCAGCGGGATGCAATGGTTGTGGTTCCAAAGGTCTTGTAACTGTTGAAAATAAGTGTAAAAAGCAGTTCGCCGGTATGGTCGTAACGGGACAAAGATGCCGGATTCCCGGAAGGGAACAGGGAGAGTACCTGTTTTTTTTGTCCCCAGTGCTGTTTTAAAATGATGCCGTCATTTTCTGCATCATCCCCTGATGCATTTTCTGCATACCGGTATTCGAGCAGGGGTACTTTTCCGCTCAACAGCTGGATTATATCCGACACCTTGACCGGAATGCCTGTAACAGAGGATAAAGAAGTATCATTTGACCGTCGGATAAGGGTGTCATGCTGCCCTGTATGGGACTTGAAAATGACCTTTTCGCCATCGGCAATCATTGTTTCTACCGGGTATCCGGATGACAGCATCGTAATCCGGACATGGTCCGGGTTTTTTATAGCAAAGGCGATCCGGAATGAATGCCGCCTGCCGTCTTTTTCAGTAACGAGATTTCCCGTACCCTTGCATGTTTTGATGTGGCTGTTGATCTGCTGGACGTATCTTGCGATCCTGAGCGCATCCTCGTGTGAGCGCTGTGATATGTCAGGTGAAATTACGGAGCAGCCGCAGAAAAGAACCAGCATGAAAACAATGCACCAGGACCTGGGATTTTTTGCTTCAGTCGGCGCGGCCGGTTTCAGATTCAAGTGCCTTGATCTTTTCATTGATTTCGAGGGTTTTTTCTTCAATATTTTCCTCGAGCCTGGAAATGGCTTTTCTATAGGCATCGATGGCTTTAGCATGTTTACCGAGAACAGCATAGGCATCGCCAAGGTGCTCGGCGATTACAGGATCATGTTCCGTGAGCGCGGCAGCTTTTTCCAGTTTGTCTACCGCTTCTTTTATTCTGCCTTTTTTGAACAGCACCCATCCTAAGCTGTCGATGATATATCCGTCATCAGGCTTGATTTCAAGTGCCCTTTTAATCAGGCTCTCTGCCGTGTCCAGCTCGATATCCATTTCAGCATATGTATATCCCAGGTAATTGAGGGCATTGGCATTTTCAGGCTCCAGCTCGATAACTTTTTTCATGGTCTCGATACTGTCTGATTTGAGACCGGTTTTGTCCTGGACAACACCGAGACGGAACAGTATGGCCGGGTTGTCCGGAACCATGGCAAGTCCCTTGTTCAATACGGCAAGCGCCTTGTCATATTCTTCGTTTGTTTCATGGAAAAAACCCAGATAGGTCATTATATCGACATCCTCCGGGAATTTTTCATGCTGTTTTTTCAGCCACTGGATTGCCCGGCCCGTTTCCCCCATGTCCTTGTATAAAAAAGCGATCAGGATCAAAGAACGCTTGAAATGCATGGAGTCCTGTTTTACCTGCCGGTAATGCTCGATGGCTTCGGGGTATTCTTCAATGGCTTCAAAGGCAAGGCCTGCCATGTAATGCAGTTTTGAATGGTCAGGGTTGAGCCGGAGCAGTTCGGTAAGGATCCAGGCGGCGTCTTTGTGCCGGTCTTCCTCGATAAAGTCATTGGCCAGGGTCAAAAACAGGCCCTGGTTTTCATCGATGTCCTTTCCCATGGTTTCAAGCAGGGAGCTTGCCTTGTCAGGGTTTCCTGTATGGTGGTAAAACAGTGAAAGCTCAAGCGTGGCCCTTATGTTATTCCTGTCTATTTCAAGTATCTGCTCGTAAAGGTCCGTAATTTTTTTCTGCTCGGCCGGTTTGCCGGGAAAATCCATTTTTGAAAAATAGATATCAGCCAGCTCGAACCGGGGTTCCACCAGGTCCGGGGCAAGTTCCAGCGTGGTTTCAAATTCTTCCTGGGCCAGGGATGGCTTCTGTGTGTAACGGTAGATCTTTCCTAAGTAAAAATGAACGACATAGTCATCCGGGTACTGGCGTTTCATTTCAAGGAACACGTCAAGAGCCCGATCCATGTTTTCCTTTTCCAGGTGCATGGTACCCAGGATCAGGAGCGCTTCCCGGTTTGACGGGTCCAGATCGAGGATGCGTTCATATATCTGGGCTGTTTCATCAGCCATACCGGCACGTGATTTGATCCTGGCCAGTATGTGGAGGCATTCGGCATTGTCCGGATTGTCTGACACAAGTTTCTCGGCCTCCTTCAGTGCCTGATCGAGCTCTTTTTTCTTCAGGTAAAGGGTGATCAGTTCAATTCTCAGGTAAATGGACTCCTGGTCAAGGTCAATAGCCTTTTTTATGGAATCGATGGCTTTTTCATGTTTTTTGTCTGCAGAATATATCCGTGATTCCAGGTAATAATAATAGGATGAGTCAGGAGAAGCTTCAGGGGCCGGTTTTCTCACAATTTTAGTTTCAGTTGCCTGGGAAACCGGTGGTTCGGGGGAAACTGCACAGCCCCACACCAGGGTAAGCAGCAGAAGCGAAAGCAGCAGCAGGGAGCGGGAGTACCTGTTTGCAGGCAGAATTTGTTTCATGAGTCATTCCCGTCCTGGTGGTCATATATGTCAAAATCCGGCATGTCTTTTTTGAAAAAGGTCTTAATCTTCTTGATGATGTTGTTTTCAATCTGCCGGACCCTTTCCCTGGAAATGGCATATTCCTCGCCGATTTCCTGCAGGGTTTCAGGGTCGTCGGAAAATATCCGCCGGTTGAAAATATCCAGCTCCCGGTCACTCAAGGTTGATTTGAATTCCCTGATCTTGACGTGCAGGATCTCTTCTATTTCTTTTTTGGCCATGGCATCTTCAGTGGATGGTTCGTCATCCATGCTGACAAATTCGATCCGTTCGGTATTCGAGTCCTCCTTGAGGGGTTCATCCAAAGAGAGATCCCAGTTGGCCAGGCGCTGGTCCATGTCCATGACCTCTTTTTCAGATACACCGAGTTTTTCCGACAGCAGCTTGGGCTTGGGGTCGAACCCCTGTTCGATCAGTCGCTGTTTTTCCTTTTTCAGCCTGAAGAACAATTTGCGCTGTCCCTGGGTGGTGCCGATTTTCACCATCCGCCAGTTGTCCATGATGAATTTTAAAATATAAGCCTTGATCCAGAAGGAGGCATAATATGAAAACTTGACATTTTTGTACGGATTGAATTTTTTCACCGCCCGTACCAGGCCGATATTGCCTTCCTGTATCAGGTCTAAAAGGTTCTGCATCCATATCCGCTGGAATTCAAGTGCAATTTTAACCACCAGCCTGAGATTGGAAGTGGTCATGATATAGGCGGCCTCGGCATCGCTTTCTTCCTGGATCCGCTTTCCAAGTTCAATTTCCTGGTCCCGGTTCAACAATTTGTACCTGCTGATTTCGTTTAAATAGCTTTGAATCGGGTCGGCCTTGACAAGCGCTTTTGTGGAAGAGTCTTTCCTGGGATCCGCCGCGATTCTGAAATCCGCTTTGGTCAAGATCTTTTCAGCAGATTCAATTTCCGGGGTCTGATTTTCTACTGCCATATATAATAATACCCTTTGATTTGAGCCTGATCAAAAAAAATAGTATACCATTATTTTAAACTGGAATAAAGAATTATGTCATGCCAAAGTGGTTTGACATTGCATTTTTTTATGGACAATTCAGACCGGATCTGGTAAAAAAGCGTCTTGACTGATTGTGCGCCTGTAGCTCAGTTGGATAGAGCAACGGACTTCTAATCCGTAGGCCGCGTGTTCGAATCGCGCCAGGCGCGCCAGTTTCCACCGATAGGGGATACAATGTGCTACCGAATGTGCTGCTTTTCGATACCTGATTCTGGTAGGGGGAACACCTAAGAGTATAATAATATACGATAAGAATTACTAAAGGAACCTTTAGGTACCAGTAAAGTATCTAAGGGTTTTTTTATGCCCACCATAACTACATAATGTAGTGCACACTACGCAATGCCGCTGGACCGCTCTTTGGATGCCGCAAAAATTTACGTAATCAGGTCCCCTGCGCTTGAAATTAAGGGATTATCGAAAGGGAGTGTCTTCCTGAATGACGGATTATTTTTCCTGTAGAAACGCTTTGACCCGTTCGGCGGTGGGCGGATGGGTGGAGATATAGCTGGACCATTTTTTCCCCTTGTTTTCCGAGTTCCTGCGGCTGGTGGCATCGATGCGGGTAAGAATGTCTGCAAACCGGCTTGGGGAAATCCCGTTGACTGAAAGGTAGGTCAGGGCGTACTTATCGGCCTCGCGTTCGAATTCACGGGAGTAGGCCAGTTCCGTCAGCAGGGCCGGCAGCCCCAGAAAAATTTCAGATATCCCTCCGGCATCTCCGGTGACCGCCATTACGGCAAACGCCAGAAGAGACCCCTGCACCATCCGGCGCATGCCGTGCCGGTGGACCACGTGGCCGATTTCATGGGCTAGTATTGCCTCCAGCTCTTCATTATGTTCGGCGATGTTGACCAGCTCATCTGTAAAAACAATTGTGCCTCCGGGCAGGGCAAGGGCATTGGGCCCCAGCGGCCCGCCTTTTTTAAACACAATGGTGATGACGTGTGGAGGGTGCGCGTTCACGCAATTTTCCAGGCTGCTTAGCACCCGTTTTTCTTTGTCAGGGGCCAGTTCAGAGGGTTTCAATGCGATGCGGTTCAGGGCATTGAGAGCCTGGCGATCAGCCAGGCGATAGGCGGATACGGGCAGGTGAGATGCAATGATGTTAGCGGTCGCGGGAATGCCGTATCTTACCGCCCCCGCCATGATCAGGGCTACTATCAAAACGGCCGGCAGCACGTACCGCATTCTGGATTCCAGCAGATGGACCCATAAACTCCAGTGCGTTTTCATGAATTTTTTAACAAGGAGGTCAACGGCAGCGTTGTCTTGTGTTTCAAAAGACGCGCCGCCGGGAAAAGTGAGCACGCGGGGGGTATTGGCCAGGCGGTCCGTCACTTTGGCGGTCAGCCGGGGCTGTTCAAGCAGGGGCTTTTCACCTTCGGCGGTTTCCACCCGGAGACCTCCGGCAGGTTGAACCGTTAAAACCGCGGGCTGTTGAAGGGAAGTGCTCCCGTCATACCATGTGCCATGGATGGTAATCATTCTTTTTTCCCGAATCGGTAATGCTTTATCAACTATAATCCGAAATCAAAGTCCATAAAATCGGACATTTCTTCTCCCAGCGCACTGGTCTCTTTGATCTCCGCGGCCACAAACCGGTCCAGGTCGCTACCCGGCAGAAGGGCCACATGGTCGATTTTATATTTCATTGTCCGCACCACGGCAAAGGGATAAAAGAACCCCAGGGTGAAAACTGTGGCCAGGGTGTTGGTGAAGATGATCAGGGCGTAGTCTTTTATTCCCAGGTCCGCGAAAAACCGGTGGTCTGCCAGTGTAGAGGAACTGTAAATCAGGTTGGTGGTCTTGACGCTGAAATAGGCCATGGCGTAAAGGTAGAGGACCATGATGATCAGCGCTGAAAAGGGTGCAAACAGAATGCCGGCAATCACCGCCGCCGCACCGAAGATCAGCAGGGGAATCAGAAACTGGAATATTATACGGTAGTAATCTTTTGCCGTGGCATGAAAGCAGAACGGGGTTGTGCCGTATGAAGAGTTTTCGACCACGAATTGTTTCTGCCGGAAATAGGCATAGGGGAACAGAATTCCCAGTGTCAGAACGCTGAGGATCGGAAAAAGCAGATACACCTTTGCGGCCTGGCCATAAGTGCCGGTGAAGTTGAACCGGATATTCCGGAATGAGCTGTTCCGGGCGTTAAACATCAGGGACCGCACTACCAGCCAGGGAAGAAAAATGAGAAACACCAGCATTATGATGTTCATCAGAAAAGGGATAAACTCGCCGGCGGTGGTGGAGATGATAAAAAAAACAAAGACAATCAGGCGGCCTTTTAAAATTGCGACCGGATCGGCAAGGTAACGGAAACCCGCGCCCGTCACCTGAGTGTTTCCGTAAAAATACTGTTTTCGGCGGACCTTGGCCCAGGCCGAATAAATACCAAAGGTGATGATGGAGAGCAGCACGTTGACAATCCAGATTTTAAAATATTCCTTTCCGGTCCCCTTGAACCGGAAAGGAACTCTTCCGGGGACAGAGCGCTGGGGGGCGGTGGCTATGGTGGCGGCGACAGGCGGCCGTTCACTGACAGAGGGTTCGGGCGGTGGTTCCCCGTTTGCTGAAGGCGGATTACCAGCCGGCGGCGGGGCATTGGCGGCCGGTTTTTTGGACTTGGTCAATTCCGCCAGAGGCCGCCACTGGTCCATGCCCTGTTTTCTAACCAGGGTCTTGCCTGTAATTTGTTTTGTGTTGATCAGCTGCTGCATGTCGGCCGTGCTTATTGGGCCGACCTCCCGGTCTGAGTCCATGTAAAACCATATCTTAGGCAAGATTTTCCTCTCTTCTGGATTGTGAGTGTTTCAGGCTCTTTAAAAGATATTTATTTAATTTATACAAGAACTTGCTTTTTGTTAACAAAACCATAAAAAAACGTCCATAATCCGAAATGTTATCTCCACCCTGATACAGGTACAACATGTTGAACCTTATTGCGCTTAATCCTCCAGTGTATCAATTATCTCGGGCAAGCAGGGTTTGCCGACATCAGAGCTTTTCGAATCCGCCTCCTCATCATCTTCATTATCTGTCAGATATTTCGTTTCTCCGAAAGTTGAAGTTTTAGTAAAAAATTAAGATATAGATTAGAAATCTGACTGATGTCAACCTTTATTTAACTTACTTTCCGCACGCCTGTCTTGAAAATTGATTCGAATTTTTTATAGATAAAATTTGGTCAATTGAGTCGGAACGCTGTCAATGGTTTTCAGATCAAGCCGGCACTTTATTCTGATTACCAATTTGATTGCATAAGAATCAGAATGGAATGCCGGGGATATGTTGGGAATGTAGATGACTAGAGCGGCATTGAGCAGACTTTTAAATTGGGTATGATATTCACTCGTAATATTTTCTATATTTTGATTGACAAAAATCAAGTTTCCATCCTAAATGCTTCACAAGCTCTTGGCTTTTTGCTTTGAATCTTATTTTAGTGTCATGGCGCCGTCCATGGAGGAGACTGATGAATCGCATTTTTACGGTTATTCTGTTTTGTACCTGGCTGATTTTTGCAAGCCTGTCTTTTGCCAATGAAGATATAGAAGGAGCAAGTGACCATCCTTTTTTTACGCGCATGCCGGGATTCTTTATTGACAGTTATCTATATCAGGAATTCGGCAATATGGAATTTATGACTGGTGAAGATGAAGTAATTGAACCCGAAGGAATCCATACCACCATTGCATATTTTATCAAGGATGGCGCTACATCTCCGAGTGAAATGCAGATTCTGCGGAATCATGAAACAGCTGCAGCAGCTATTGGTGGAAAATTATAAAATAGACTTACAGCGGCTCAAGGCACATGGAGTGGCCTCTTTGGCCCCTATAGCTTCGAACCGCACAAAAGAGGGACAGGCATTGAACCGCCGGGTTGAAATTGTCGAACAGCATTGAATAACCTTTACATGTCATCAGGTAAAAAAGCGAGTTTTAACCGGAGTGGAAAATATGAAATGTGTGGTTGAACTGAATGCACTTTTGGATACCATGTCACCGAAATTACAGGAGGGTGAATTTGTTTTCTGTTCGGTTCCGGGTCCGGTCTCGGTGTATGGCCACCTCGAGCTGCTGGCTGCTGTCAGGGAAGCGGAAGGGGTGACGTTGATCCTGCCGGTTGTGGATGCGGTCCGTGAAAATTTCCGGTTTGACCACACGTTCAGGCAGATCACGTTAACCGTTCATTCGAGTCTGCAGGCTGTGGGACTGACTGCTGCTGTGTCCGGCAAACTGGCGGAAAAAGGGATTGCGGCTAATGTGGTCGCCGGTTTTTATCACGATCACATATTCGTGCCGTCCGCAAAAGCCCGGGAAGCAGTCAATGTACTCAGGGAATTGAGCCGGTCTGGGAAATGAAGGTATAAGGGACACTGAGTATCCGATACCTCAACCGTCAAGAATTCATACTCTGTTTCACAGATCTGGAGTTGGATGATTATTGATTTTTTAGCTGACACTCTTTATCCCATTCCGGACAGACATCCTTAACCGGCGCCTGATACTTCGCCATGCATTCACTGCATTCGAGCTCCACATTCGGAACATCGCCGAACCGCGCCTTTATTTCTTCTTCACTTAAATTTGACACAGCACTGCATCCGCATTGGGGACATGAATTTTTAATTTCATAACGTTTTCTGGGCATAATAAAATTTCTCCGTTAGCTGTGGGATTAAATTCATACAATTAAATTGATAAATCAATCGACCTGGTTTAAATCTGTGGCTTGTTTGCTGATTGATATTCTATAATGAAAAAAAAATATAATCAACCTGTTCTGTTTGTGTTACATGATGACAGTAACCCTAATAGCATAAAGGCCGAAAATCATGGATGACAGCACCAGTTACCGGAAGATAGAAGCGCATATTCAAAACGATGCCTTTGCCCGTTATCTCGGGGCCAGGGTCGATATTGTCAAGCCCGGTCACAGCCGGGTCGCTTTGACTGTTACAGAAAATATGACCAATTTTCACGGGACCACCCACGGGGCCGTCATTTTTGCCGTCAGCGACATGGCTTTTGCCGCTGCATGCAATTCTCACGGAAGGGTGGCCGTAGCCCTGAATGTCAGTATCAGTTTCTTAAAACCCAGTCATGCAGGGGACCGGCTTGTTGCCGAGGCCCGGGAGATCCACAACGGCCGCCGTACCTCGTTGTATGACATCAGGGTCTGCAATGCCGATACCGGCGATCTTGTCGCAAAAAGCCAGGACCAGGCTTACCGGCTCGATGAGTGGATCGAACAGGGACAGCAGCCTGAATAACGTTCACGTTCGTTATCCTGGCCTGTCATCTTTTCTGACATGCCTATGGGACAATCCAGAGTGCTGTGTCTGAAATCCGGTTGATGATGCTGCGCGAAACAGATCCCATGAAAAAAGACCGGTCGATGCCCCGCCTGCCAATGACCAGGGTATTGAATTCATTGTCTATGGCATGTTCCATAATGGTGGGGCCGATACGCCTGCCGCCCTTGATGGTTTCAAATGATACCTGGTTTTCTTTCAGCCCCATTTCCTCAAATTTTTTCATGGCCACAGGATAAAACCGGTCAATGCAGGCCCGGTCTTTTTTTTCTATGATCTGTTCAAATTCCGGGTCCGGGTCTTCATCCAGGTTGATGGCGCAGTAGTTGCCGGCCGTATTGGTCACATGAAGCAATTTCACCTGGATGTCCGGGTTTTCAGATATCATGAAGCTTACATGGTCGACCGCCCTTAAAGAATCCTCGGAGCCGTCGACCGCCATCAGGATTTTATCAGGCTGGACATCCCCGTGCACGAGCCAGACCGGAATAACCTGGGATCTTTCCACAACTGCCTCGGAGATGCTGGCGTCAAAGAATTTCTGGATGCCGCTGACTCCCCTGCGGCCAACGACAATGGCATCGAGCCTGTGTTTCTGGCCGTATTCGATTACATCCTGGGCCAGGCCGAGCTTGCGGTGCCGGGTGACCAGTTCGATGCGGTCTTCAGGGAATCCGGCCGTTGTCATCTCTGTTTTCAGGGTGTTCAATACTGACTGGGCTGCGGCTTCGTTCTTTTTTAGCATTTTGGACAACTGGGCCTGGACATTGCTGTCAACAGCCGCCTCTTCCCTGAGATACTGGGATACAGGCGGCTGGACATGAAAAAGAATACAGTGAAGGTCTTTGATAAAAGCTGCTGCACGGGTAACATACCGGACAGCATGTGACGACGGGTGTGAATCGTCTACCGGTATCAGGATTTTTTTTTCCATGTCATACTCCTTGATGGTTAAGGCTTTGGTTCAGCATATCCGTGGAATCATGATCAGTCAAGAAAATCCATGCAATCATTGAATTTTGTCCCAGATGCCGGGGTATTGGCCGGGTACGTGGGCAATTCATTATTTACGAGCCCGAGCCATCGCCTGTGCCAGCCTGCCGGACAGGAAATGGATCAGTTGAGGGTGATGGGCCAGCCCCTTGAAACATTGGCTTTCCCCTGTTTGGACCGTGGGGCATTCAACTTTAAATCCCATGTTTTCAAGGGTTCTGCGCCAGCTTTTCTGTGGGCCCATCAAATCGTCACGGGCATGTTTGCCGGCAAAATACATTATTGGGATGATCCTGGCCTGCCTGAAGCGATCTGCAGGGTAATGCTTTTTTATCCGTGCAAACATGGCTTCAGGATCCGGCAGTCCTTCAATGGCAGCGGCCAGTACGTTGGAATAAAGATTTGTCACTATCTCTTCAACGCCCTGGTACAGGATGTTGACGGGATTGGCAGCCAGGGGGGTACCGTGCAGGGCCAGCAGGTTAATTCCCCGGTCCTGCGGCAGAAAATCGGGTTCCAGAACTTTGAGAGCCTGTTTGATGAACGAACGGTGGTGGAGAAGTGTTTGTCCCATGAATATGCGCAGGCCCTTGAAGTGCTTGCAGGTTGTTTCCATGCGCTGGTATTCGGTGCCGGGAAAAATGTACAGGGGCTGCACCACGGCCGTTTGATATCCTGCCGCCTTGACCTGTTCCAGGACCTGCAGCAGGTTGGGGTGGCCGGTTTTTTCCCGGATGATTTCAGATGTGCAGGCATGGAACCTTTCATGACCTGGAAAGTCGAGGGCCACCTGTTTATCAAAGATATCCAGGGCGCTGCCGGCCCTTGTCGCTGACCCGAACGATGCAATGACAATGGCTGTTTTTCTGCCGGGTTTCGTTGCAGATGAAAGGTGCCCGGTATGATGCGGGTTTGACTGCATGGTTTTTTCCCTGGTTAAAAAACAATGGCTTTTAAAGCACATGGATAAAGGTATATCCATGCGGGATCTCATATGCCGGTATAGGACAGGAGAGCTCATTGTGTCAAGACAAGGATCACGGGTTGGCTTGTCCGTCAAGAATCAATTTGATTTCAGTCTTTATTGCCGGTATGATGTCATCCATGAAAATCGCGGTAATATCCGATATCCACGCCAACCTCGAAGCCTTTGTAAAGGTGCTCGATGATATTGATAAACATCGGGCTGACAGGATCATATCCCTGGGGGACAATATCGGTTATGGCCCTGATCCAGCAAGGGTCATGGAGCTGATTCAGCAGCGCAGCATTGAATCCGTTTTGGGAAACCACGAAATGGTGCTGCAGGACAGGCGTTTTTTGAACTGGTTCAACCCCAAGGTCCGGCAGAACGTGGAAGCGAGTCATGCCATGCTGCCTAAGGAAGCTGTCCGTGCCATCGGCCGGTTTCACAGGGCGATCGTTGTTGAAGGTGCCAGGTTTGTCCACGGATGTCCTGAAAAATCACCATTTGTATACATGTTCCAGCTGACAACCGGCCGCGTGATTCAGAAAATGAACCGCATGGATGAAAAGATCTGTTTTGTCGGACATACCCATGAACCGGCCATAACGGTATATGATCCCGTTGCTGACCGGCTGGACCAGGGACTTTTATGCAGGGGTTGTACCCGTCTGGATCCGGATTTCAAGTATATCGTCAATGCGGGCAGCGTTGGACAGCCAAGGGACGGCAGCACGGATGCCAAGTGGCTGTTGTTTGACACCTCAGACCTGACGGTGGATTTGTTTCATGTACCCTATGACAGCAGGCCTACCATTGATAAAATCCGCCGTGCAGGATTTTCCGAATCGTTTGCCATAAAATTGATGCCATGAGATATGAAAACCATTGGAAAATATAAAATAACAGGCCTTTTGGGGAAAGGCGGCATGGGCCGCGTGTACAAGATTGAATACCCGGTGACAGGAAAAATCGGAGCGTTGAAACTTTTAAAACCTGAGGAGGTGCTGTCCGCTGTCATGAAGTTTTCTGACATCGAGGCCCTGTTTGAAAAAGAGGCCCGGACCATGGCGGCGATACGCCACCCAAACGTGCTGGAGATCATTGATTTTGACAGGGATGACCAGGCCATGTTCTACACCATGGATTTTTTCTGCAACAACCTGGGCCAGATTATAGGGGAGGCCGGTGAAACTGAGAAACCCTCCAGGAAAATCCGCATTGAAAAGGCTCTTTTCTATGCACACCAAATCCTTGAAGGCCTGGCCTGCCTGCACTGGAACCAGGTGATCCACCGTGATATAAAGCCCTTCAATATCATGTTGACCGAGCTGGATACGGTAAAAATAGGTGATTTCGGGCTTGCAACCTTCAAAGGTGATTCGTTCAAAAGGCACCGGAGCATGAATGTGGGATCACCGTATTATGCCCCGCCTGAACAGGAAAAAGACCCGGAGACTGCGGATTTTACATCGGATTTGTATTCCGTGGGTGTTCTGCTGTTCAGGATGGTGACCGGACTGCTGCCTGATATTGCAAAAAACAGGGCATCCTGCCTCAATCCCGACCTGGATTCTGCCTGGGACCAATTTTTTGAAAAAGCCGTCCATAAAAGCCCTTTGAAAAGATTCCAATCGGCAAGGGAAATGGCCGCTGCACTTGACGAGCTCAAGGCCAGCTGGCTTGAAGCAAAGGAAAAAACCTGTTCTGCTCCGTCACAGTTTTTTGAACCCGCCGGCAAAGACCTGGCCCCTGTCAGCTGCCGGAAAGCCCCTGTAAAGCAGCCTGCCCGCGGGGCGGACCGGGCATTCGGACTCAGCAGGCTGATGACGCCTTTGAATTATATCCAAAATGATTTTGTCACCCTGAACGATGACTGCCTTCATGACAGGAGAACATCTCTTGTCTGGCAGCAGGCAGGATCCTTGTATCCGCTGAACCACAAGGCTGCTTTTGATTATGTTGGCAGGTTGAATTCTTCAGGGTTTGGCGGGTTTCATGCCTGGAGACTGCCGACAATGGATGAACTGGTCTCGCTGCTCATGCCGCTGCCGGAAAATGAAGGGTATTGCATCCAGAGCGTTTTTGACACAACCCAGACGTTTTTGTGGAGCTGTGATACCTGTACCCATGTTTCTGCCTGGTATGTCAGCATCGAGATGGGTTTTGCAAACCACAACGACAAGAGCAGCTATTATTATGTCAGGGCGGTATGTGATTCCAGGCCGGATCTTTAAACCCAATTTTAAAACAGACCTGAAGGGAAAGAAAATGGATGTTGATGAAAAAATGATGACAAAAGGACTGCTGATTGACGGCGCCATGGGATCCATGCTCATCAGCCAGGGGCTGACCGGGGCACAGGCCCCTGAACTCTGGAACATCGAGCATCCCTACCGGATACAGGCTGTCCATACGGCCTACTGTGATGCAGGGGCCGATGTTATAACTGCCAATACATACGGGGCATGCGCTATAAAACTTGAAAAAATGGGAGTTTCAAAAAGCGTGGCCGAAATCAACCAAGCCGGTGTCGGGCTGGCCAGACAGGCCTGCACCAACGGGCAGTATGTCGCCGGGGACATGGGATCCCTGGGCGATATGCTGGAGCCTGCGGGCCCTGTGTCCATCGACCGGGCAGTGGAATGTTTTGCCGAACAGGCCGGTATTCTCGATGAAGCAGGTGTGGATCTTTTTTTAATAGAAACCGTTTTTGACCTGAATCTTGCTGTTGCAGCCATCAGGGCCATAAGGCAGGTCTCAGGCCGGCCGGTTTTCTGTTCCATGACTTTCAAGCAGATGAAAAAAGGTTTTTTCACTATTTTCGGTAACGGTGTCGAAGACAGCGTGAAAGCATTGGAACAGGCAGGCGCTTCAGCTGTCGGGGCCAACTGTTCAATCGGCAGCCGTGTCATGGTCGAACTGGCAGGGGAAATAAAAAGGGTAGCTAAAGTTCCGGTGATTGTCCAGCCCAACGCAGGCCTGCCGGAAGTTAAAGCCGATAACACTGTGTTCTATCCAGAAGACGAATCCTTTTTTGCAGAAAGTATAAGGATGATAAAAGAGCTGGGTGTGGAGATCGTCGGAGGCTGCTGCGGCACGACGCCCGATTATATCCGGAAGATCAGGCAGGTGATCTGACACGGGCAGAGGAAACAAACACTGTATCCCCGTTTGAAAGGCCCGGGTCCTGTGAGCTGAGCAGATCGACTTCAACGGGATGGTATAGATGAGTGTCTATGGTAGCATCTTGGACAGTGCCTGGATTTTCCAGCTTGATGATGTAAGTAACAATGGCTCCGGTGAACTGCCGCTGTAAAACCTTCCCCCTGTATGTTCCACGGTCAGGGGATAATCTCATGGATTCAGGGCGGATGAAGACCGGCAGACCGTCATTGCCGAAAAGCCGGTTTGCTCGGCCGATGAACCGGCTCACGAATTCAGTTTCAGGATATAGATAGACCTGTTCAGGCTCGCCCACCTGCTCCATGCGCCCTTCGGCCATCACACATATCCGGTCCGCAATGGACAGGGCCTCTTCCTGGTCATGGGTGACATAGACCATGGTGATGCCAGTCCGGGTCTGGACCTGTTTGATTTCTTTCCGCAGTGAGACTCGAAGCTGGACATCCAGATTGCTCAAGGGTTCATCCAGCAAAAGCACCTTGGGCTCTAAAATCAGTGATCTTGCAAGGGCGACCCGTTGCTGTTCTCCTCCACTGAGCTGGTGGATTTTATGATGTTTCAACCTGGAAATGCCCACCATCTCGAGAAAATTTTCTCCACGGATCAAGGATTCTTTTTTTGAAACACCTTTGAATTTCAGCCCGTAGATAACATTCTGGATCACGTTCATATGGGGAAACAGGGCATAGCTTTGAAACACTGTGGATGTTGGCCTCAAATGGGCCGGCTGGCAGGTGATATCCTCGCCATCCAGCAGAATCCGGCCACAAGAGGGGGGGATAAAGCCGCCGATCATGCTTATGGTAGTGGTCTTCCCACATCCGCTGGGCCCTAGTAGGCATACCAGTTCCCCCCTGGATACCTGGAGGTTCAGGTTGTCGACAGCGGTAAATTCGTTGAAACGCCTGGTCAGGTTTTCCATGTTTAAAAACATTTATCTATTCCTCCCTGGTTCTGCGGATATATAACCAGGAAAACAAAAGGTTAACAGTCATCACGGTGACGATAATCAGGTTGGCCAATACAGCTGCGGCACCGATTCTTCCCCGCTTGATCTCTGCGAACATATCCACGGTAATCACTTTGGTCTCAGGAGATACCAGGAAAATGACAGCCCCGATTGTAATCATGGTCATGGTAAAGGTGTTGATGAATGCTACCAGGAAAGCGGGGCGCATCAATGGTGCAACAATGGTCATGAACACGTTTCTTTCTGTTGCCCCAAGGTCCCTTGCAGCGGTTTCGATATCTGGTCCTACCTGCTTGATAGCTGCCATGCCGGATTTGGCACTTATGGGTAATTGACGGAAAATGCAGTTGGCTACTATGATGAAAGCCGTTCCTGTCAATATAAGCGGCGGGTTGTGAAAGGCCAGGATGTATGCAATGCCGAAAAAGGGACCGGGAATGATATACGGCAAATCCGAGATAAAATCCAGGGCACGGGCCCCCACTATATTTTTACGTTCAAGTATATACGCGATCACAATACCCAGAAAAGCACCGATGACACCCGCCGTTGCCGCATATCTCAGGCTTCGCAGGAAGCTGTCGAGTTTTGACAGGCTAAAAGTCTTGAAATGCACAAGGGTCGGGGTGAAATCAAAACCCCATGTCCGGGTGAAGGCTCCTGCCAGGACGGTTCCGTACTTGATCAGTTCAAAAAGGACATACCCCCAGGTTACCGCTGCCAGCAGCAGTTCGAGAACAAAAGTCAGCTTTATTCTATCCCCGCCTGTTTCAGGCTGGAAACTGCGGGGGGCATAATGAAACCGTCCGAGAATATGCCGGTAAACCAGAAAGGCCCCCAGGGCCGGGATCAGCATGACCATGCTCATGGCGGCCGCCCGGGGCAGATCGTACATGCCGATTACGCTCAGGTAGGCTTCGGTTGCCAGCACGGTAAACTTCCCCCCAATGATAATGGGAGTGCCGAAATCGGAAAACGACCGGATGAAAACCACGACACCTGCGATCAGGAGTCCGGGGAGCGCCAGTGGAAGTGTAATGCCCGTCAGTATGGATGTACTGGGTGCGCCCAGGTCCCGGGCTGAAAATTCGAGGCTGCGGTCCACCCGGTGCAGTATGCTTAAAATGAGTAATGCTGCTATGGCAGCGTATCCTGCCGTCTGCATCATGACAACCCCGTGCCAGCCATACGGGTTGATATCAAGTCCTAAAAGCCTGGATGTAATCAGGCCCCTGCGGCCGAAAAGCATGATATACACCAGCGAAGACACAAAGGGCGGAGAAATGATGGACAAAAGCAGAACAGAGAATACGAATTTTTTTCCCGGACCCCGGCAATGGGTTATATACAGGGCGATACAGGTGCCGATTCCCACCGATAGAACTGTGGAAAGGCAGGAAACCAGCACTGAGTTCAAAATGAGCTTTTTTTCATTGGTGAAAAGCTGGATATATGCTGTAAAATCCAGGCCGCCCTTTATGAATACGCTTTTGAAAAATACTGCGGTAACGGGCCATAGAATGAAAATAAAAACACTGGCAAAAATTAAATAATAAACAATTTTTTCCCGGGCCGGTACAGGCGGGGCGCTTTTTGTAAGCGCCCCGGAAATCTTGTTGGCCTGGTTCACTTGGAAAATTCTTCCTGCCACCTGGTGATAATTTTGTTTCGTTTTTTACCGGCGAGGTTGAAATCCAGGGGAATAAAGTTGCCGGTGTTTACAGACCGCAGCTCGGACGGCGGGTCCACATCGCTGCGGACAGGAAACCGTGGATCTTTGGTTTTTAAATAGGACTGTCCCTCCCGGGAAAGCGCCCAGTCAACAAGGACTTTTGCCGCTTTCATGTTTTTTGCGTCCCGGAAAATTGCCACAGGGGCAGGCCACCAGGGAATGCCGTCTTCAGGGAACACGTGTTGTACCGGATATCCCTGTTCTTTTAATTCATTCCAGAGTCCTGGAACCAGTCCTACAATGGATTCGCCGATAGCCGCCCTTTGAGGAGGTTCTGATCCGCGCTTGGCATAAAATGGTATGTTGGTATCCAGTTTCTTGTAGAATTCCCAGCCTTCGGTTTCCCCCCTGGCGGACAGCAGGCTGTAGAGTATGAAATATGCTGTTCCTGAAATGGATGGATTGGACATGGAAATTTCTCCTTTAAATTCCGGCCGGGTCAGGTCTGCCCAGGTTCGGGGCATATCGATGTTTTTTTCCTTCAGCATCGCCGTGTTGACCAGGAAGTTGACGGTGACAAGGGAAATTCCAGTCCAGTAGCCATCAGGGTCTTTGTATCGATCGGGAATGTGACTGGCCTCGGCAGAGACATACTTTTCAAGAAGCCCGTCTTCTTTGGCCGCGATAAATGCATCCACGCCACCGCCAAACCAGACATCAGCCAGGGGACGGCCCTTTTCAGCCCGCATTCTTGCCAGAACCTCGCCTGAAGACATGTCGAGAAAATTGATCTTGATTCCGCTGTCGCTGCTGAATTTATCAAAGATGTCTTCCTTGGCATTGTATGCCGCAATGACATTCAGTTTCAGGTTTTCTTCATTTGCAAATCCGGGCACTGCCAGACACAGTGCAATCACAAAACAGGTCGCTGCGGATAACACTTTTAATGCTTTCATTTCTTCTCCTATTAAATGTTTAGATAAAATTGAGCCGTCAGGCAAAAATGCTGCAGACCCGGGCCTTATCCAGGTATGCCCGGAGCAGTTTGAGGGTATGGGCAATGTCATTTTTGTCCATCAGTTCTATGAGCCAGTAATCACAGGCACTGTTATGTAAAAGACCGGTCAGGACAGGCTCGATGACGGCCAGGGTATCCGGTGCCATATGACAGACCGGCGCCCCTTCAAATGGTGATTTTTCAATTTCATAGACATGGGCTTCCCTGATTGCGGGTCCGAGGGTATCTATGTATGACATGGCGCAGGAATGTCCATGCTGCTCCCTGGCAACGGCATGACCGATATCCATGGTTACTTTGCTGCCGCTTTGTTCCACGAGCTGCCGGAAGGTTTCAGGTTGGTTGAGCCATCCCTTTCTCAGGTTTTCCAGGGAAAGAGTGACACCGCATCGATCTGAGAATTCAACCAGTTGTGACAGGTGATCAACTGCGGCTGCATAGTCAATGTCTGCAGGCGGCAGCCCAAGCCCGATATGGAGCGTTGCAAAACTTGCCCCCTCGCTGGCTGCCATTGCCATGCAGTGCCTGTAAAGATCTGCGGCTGCAATCGCACGGGCCGGATCCGGATCTGCTATTTCCCTTCCAGGAAATGCCAGGTGAAAGCGCGGGCAGCACCCGTTTCTTTTCAATTCCCTGATGACAGGCAATTCCTTTTCAATGTCAAGTGCCGTCAAGGCTTGACGATCGAATGTATACTCCACGTCAAAGCATTCGTGTTGGTGGCAGAATTCAATCAATTCCCCGGCTGTTTCGAATGCCTGGCTTGTTATGGCAAGTTTCGGAAATGACATGCCTCCCCTCCGTTTTCTGGTAATGTAAAATCGTGGCTTTTTGGAGCCAAGTGCCGTGTTAGCATTCCATTCAAACGGGGTCAAAGAGATAATATTGATAAAAATCAGCAGATGAATTGATATTTTCAATACCCATTAAAAGCATTTATTTTTACCGGGTTTGGATATGGGAGTTGAAAAAAGCAAAAAAAGTTTTTGGATTGCCTATATTTGCTTGTAATAACAACATTGTTGCTAATTATAAAATTAAAATATTTGACTTACTTTATAAAGCGGATATAAAATCAAAATGATTGCATAATAGAGGAAGTCGATGAAAGAGACCATCTCCTTGTCTGAAAGCGAGGAAGATTATTTGGAAAGCATACTTGAACTGCAGACCCTGAAAACCGTGGCAAGATCCTATGAAATTTTTCAAGATGACGGCAGTGTGGCGATTGTGGATAGCGGCGGGGTGCCTTTGCCTGGTGGCCGGGTTGCCTCGGCAGGTTGCAGCTCATCCCCATGAATTTATCGATACCCGCCTGGTAATTCATCTAGATGAGCAGGGTATCAATGGATTTTCCCAGTACTGGACATTTGACGAGCTGTTTTCCGCCTGGATCATCGAGGATTTTGACATTGACAAAGACGGCCGCTTCAACCCGTCTGAACTTGAAACCCTGCATGAACAGACCTTTTTAAATCTCAAAAATTACGGCTTTTTTACCCGGGTACTTTACCAGGGCAGGGAGATACCGGTGACGCAGATCCAGAATTTCTTCGTTGAGGTCCGGAACGGCCGGGCAGTATATTCCTTTTTTGTGCCCATGGTAATGGATATTGTCGAATCCCGGGACATTGTCATTGCCGTTTACGATGAAACTTTTTACACACAGATTATTTTTCCGCCGGAAAAAATTGAATTCAAGGGACAACTGCAAGGCTGGCGTACCGTTACCGCCCACCAGCAGATGCCTGAATTCCGTTTTTACTACGGTATGCTTATCCCCACGGCAGTACGGATCACCATAAGCCCACTATGAAAAGCATATTCCTGTGGTTCATTGTGTTGACCGCCCTGTGTCTCTTGCCAGCCGCAGGGCTAGCCAAAAACCCGTTTCTGTCTCCGGAAAAACCACGGAATGAACAAAAGAGCCCGGAGTTTCAGCCGGGAGATTATCTGCCGGACCGGGTCCTGCAGGTGAGCGGCCTTGCTTTGGCAAAAATAATTGGATGGCAGAATCTGATCCGCCAGAAGTTTGTGGAGTTTGCCCGTAAAGTTAAACAAGACCCCCTGGGGCGGCCATTCTGGGTTTATCTGGGGATGGCTTTTGTCTACGGGGTAGTTCATGCCCTGGGACCAGGACACGGCAAGGTATTTGTGGGGGCGTATTTTCTGACCCGGAAAGCCACGCTGAGGCAGGGTGTTATCGCTGGCTTCATTATAGGTTTTTTGCATGTGTTTTCTGCTACGATACTGGTTCTTATGTTTTATTTTATCCTTAAAGCCGGAGGCCTTGGCGGGGTGGATCAGGCCGGGAAAACTTTACAGAAAATCAGTGCTGGAATTATCTTTCTGGTAGGTATTTTTATGGCCGGCCGGTCCGGTATTAAAATTTACAAGGTGAGCGGTTCCGGGCAGCAGGATACAAAGCCGGCAGGTATGAATGGAAAAAGTCTGGCAGCCCTTGCCCTGGCAGTAGGGCTGGTTCCCTGTCCCGGGGCCGCAGTGCTGCTGTTTTTCTCCATTTCCCTGGATTTACTGGTGCCGGGATTGTTGTCCATGGTGTTTTTGGCCCTGGGCCTGGCTTTCACCACCACTGCTTTTGGATGGATGGGTTTTGCAGCCAGATATTCACTGGCGCGAAAGAGCACACGCCCGGGAAGGGTTCCCGGCCGGATCTATCATCTGGCGGGCATGGCGGGAGGCCTTTTCATCAGCCTGGTGGGCGCGGCCCTGTTTTTCCCCTGATCCTGACCCACCATTACCAGAGAAAAGATGCTAAACTTGCATTTGACAGGATGCTTTCACTCTAATCCCTCGATTCTTTGATGAAAACTATTCCCCCTGCGATTGAAAGGTTTTTTTAAGGCTGGGTTGCGATTTTAGTTGTGGTT